>JAFRWQ010000220.1 GCA_017437925.1 Bacillota bacterium | reverse complement strand
TGTCCTTCCGCGACAGCGACGGCAACCCCCTGCCCATGCAGCCCGTCGACGGGGACGACGGCCGGTACTTCGCCATAATGGACGAGCGCTTCCACGATTACACCAAGGCGGGTTACGAGATAATCAACAACGATCTTTACGTCGTAGTGATGACCCAAAAGACCGAATGGCGCTTCCACTACGCGGCGTCAGAGGGCTTTAAACTGGTGAGCCCCGCCAAGCCGACCGAGGAAGTCAGCGTCGGGCCCATCCCCCAGCGGGGCTTTGAAGGCCACTACAGCTTCGGAAGCGACCGCGGCTACATCTGGTCCAGGACCATACCCCTGCTCAAGTCCAGGATACTCTGGGGCGAGGGAGCCGACTGCTTCAGCTGCGCCTTCCCCCAGGAGGATTTCGCCGGCAAGTACTCCTACATGCACAGCCAGACCGTTATAGTGGACAAGCCCCACAACATGTACCTGCTCAACGCCGTCAACACCGGCTGCGTATCGATGCTGGCCTTTATAGGCATGATAGGCTTCGCCCTGATCGACTGCCTGCGCCACAGCTGCAGGCTGAAGGGCTTGCGGCCCCTTGCCGAATACGTGGGCAGCGGAGCCTTCCTGGGCCTCGCCGCCTTCGCCGTCGTCGGAATGCTCAACGATACCAGCGTTTCGGTATCGCCCCTGTTCTACTCCATGCTGGGACTGGCCTTCGCCTGCAACAGGATGGTGGAAGCCGCGGAAAATGAAGGATAGAACTATAGGCACCGCCAGGCTCGCCCTCTTCATGGCCATGCTCACAGCCTTCACCAAGCTGCTGGGCTTCGCAAGAGAGGTGGTCCTGGCCGACTGCTACGGAGCCGGCGTCATCACCGACGCCTACATAATGGCCCAGTCCATACCCAACAGCCTCATGGCCGCCATGATAAGCGCTGTCGGGACCTCCTACATACCCATTTTTTCGGAAAAGTCCGAAAAGGAGGGGGAGGAGGCCGCGGGCCGCTTTACCAGCCGGCTGGTCAATCTTGAGATGCTCATTGTGGCGTCGGTGGTGGCTCTCGGCTGCCTTCTGGCAAGGCCCCTCACCTCCGTCTTCGCCCCCGGCTTTCAGGAGGAGACCGCGTCCCTGACCGCCTTCTACCTGCGCTTCGCCTTCCTTGTCCTCTTCTTCAACGTTCTGACCTACATCTTCGGGGCCTGGCTCAACTGCAAGGGAGTCTTCCTCCCCCAGATGATCTTCTCGATACCCGCCAACCTCACCCTCATACTTACCGTCATGGTGAGCGCGAAGACCGACCACCGCCTCCTCATACTGGGGCCGGTGCTTTCCGCCGCCGTCATGGGCCTCTCCCATTTCCTCACGGCCAAAAGGAAGGGCTTCGCCTACAGCCCCGACTTCACTTTAAGCCAGGGGGTGAAGGACGTGCTGGGCCTTGCGGTCCCCATCTTCATCGGAGGCTCCGTAAGCCAGATCAATCTCGCCATCGACAGGATACTGGCCTCGGGCCTTGAGGAAGGCTGCGTCTCGGCCCTCAACTACTCCAACCAGATAATCAACGCCATATCGAGCCTAACCATCGCCATCTTCGTCACCATACTTTACCCCAGGCTCAACAAGGCCTACGTGCAGGGAGACCTGGACAGGGTGAGCGACCTCTCCGAAAGGGGCATAAGGCTGATATGCGTGCTGGCGGTGCCCATCAGCATGGGCCTTGCCTTCTATTCCACCGACCTCATCAGGGTCGTATACGAGAGGGGAGCCTTCAGCAGCGGGGCCACGGACCTCACCGCCTCCGCTTTCCTGTTCTACTCCCTGGGCCTCGCCTTCCTTTCGGTCAACACCCTCATAACCAAGATCTACTACTCCCTCCACGACACGAAGACCGCGGTCATATGCTCGGTCATAAGCGTTGCCCTCAACATAGTCCTTAACCTCATATTGGTGGGACCCATGGGCCACTCGGGCCTGGCTTTCGCGACCAGCATCGCCTCGATGGTAAACACCCTCCTGCTGGGCCTCGCCTTCAGGCGCAAATATCCGGAGATAAAGCTGCTGTCCTCATATAAGGCAATAGTCCTGATCGCCGCGATCTCCCTGGCTTCGGTCGGGGGAAGCAGGTTGCTCTTCGCCTTTACGGGAGGCGGCCTTGTGAAGCTTGCCGCCTGCTGCGGCCTTGCGGTCATAGCGTATCTGGTCCTGCTCAAGGTCTTCCGCTTCAGCGAGCTTCAGCTCATAGGGCAGCTTTTGGGCCGCAAAAAAGACGGAAAAAGCGAATAGATCGGGGCAAAAGGGCGGCCTTGCCTGAAAATTCACAATAAAAATACTGACAAACGCCCTTCGTATGGGTATAATGTGTTAACTGTAAGTCTGTGACTTGCGCGAAAAAGCCCGCCCGGCGCCGGATAGGGGATCCGGCCCGCAAAACAGGGGCGCGCCCGACGCGCACAGCCGCATATATCAAAAGGGGATCTCAGGGAAACACCTATGACGACAGAAAACAAGAAAAAGGGGAAGCAGGGAGCTTCCACCATACTGATATTTTTGGGGGTCTTCGTACTGGCGACAGTCCTTATAACCGCCATGGGCATATCTAAGGACAAGCCCGCCGAGACGCCGCCCGAGCAGACCGCCCAGGCCGATCCCGCGCCGGAGGATCCGTCCAAGCCCGATGAACCCATAGTCTACGAGATCGACGATATAGACGAGAGGCTCTCCCAGGACATGATGCCCATAGTCGTGGACGAGGACAGCCCCTTTTACGAGGTCTTTTCAAAGCAGGACAGGGTCAACGTGCTGCTTTTGGGCATCGCAGACATGATGAGCGACACCATAATGGTGGCCAGCTACGACATGGAGAACCAGCACGTCAGCATAATCTCCGTCCCCCGCGACACCTACTACTTCCGCAGGAAGACCGACAACGAGGCCGAGAACAAGATCAACTGCATATACCGCGTCTACTACGGCAAGGACAAGAACGAGCCTGAGAAGGCGGGAGCCGAGGCCGTCGCCGCGGCGGTCTCCGACATACTCTACGGCATGCCCATACACTACTACGCCATAGTGGAGTACGAGGATCTTAAGGGCATAATGGACGTGATAGGAGGGGTCGAGGTCAACATACCCTTCCACATGAAGTACGACGACACCACCAAGGGCAAGGAGCTGCACATCGACATACCCAAGGGCCTGCAGACCATAGATTCCAGCAACGTGGTGGAGTTCCTCCGCTTCAGGCACACCAACCCCTGGTACGCCTCCCAGGGCTACAAGAGCTACAGCGGCGGCGACATACAGAGGTCGGAGGTCCAGAGGGAATTCGTGCAGAAGGTCCTGTCCGAATGCCTCAAGAGGGGCAACCTGCTCAAGGTCGTCAAGTTCTGCGTAGAGAACATTGACCACAACATCACCCTGACCACCGGCTTTAAGGTGGCCAAGAAGGCCATGAAAGGCCTCTCCGCCGAGGACATCACCATGTACGCCATGCCCGGGACCGACGTGACGATATCGGGCCTCTCCTTCTGGCAGGTCGACAAGAAGAAGGTCTATTCCATGCTCGAGGAGATCTACGGCATGAACGAAGAGGAAGAGCCGGCCGGGGAGAAGAAGGAGACTCCGTGAGAGCCTTAAGGACGGCGGGACGCGCAGGCGCGGCCCTGGTCCTGCTGCTCATCCTCTCCGCCGCGTTTGCTTCCCCGTCCTTCGCCGAAGCCGGATTCACCGACGTGAGGGAGGGCTATTGGGCGATACCATACATAGGCCTCGCCAAAAGCTCGGGCCTCATCGAGGGCTACGTCCTGGCGGACGGCAGCGCGGAATTCCGGCCCGAAAGGAACGTTACCAAGCAGGAGTGCCTGGTGATGCTGTACAACACTCTTAAGCTGGCGGGGGCCCTGAGCGAAGACCCCGTCCCCGAGTACAGCGGGTTTTACGAAGACTACGATCCTACCGTTACGGGAGAACCCAGGGGGATACCCGCCTGGGCCAGAGAATTTGTTTCCTACGCCCTTTCCCGGGGCATCTGCAGCGAAGACGATTTTTCCACCGAGACCGACGCCGACGGAAGGTCGGGCGGTTATTCCTATGCGAGCCGCCAGCTCATAGCCAAGTGGACCTCAAAGGCCCTGGGCTGCGAGGAGGCCGCCTTTTTCAGGCCGGTCTACGAGGATTCCGAAGACGCCGATCCCGGGATGCTGGTATACATGGACGCCCTCTACAGGCACGGCATAATGCAGGGAAACAAGGGCATGTTCTATCCGAAAAACGGTGTTAAGCGCTCCGAGATGGCGACCATATGCACAAGGCTTCTGGGCGTCAAGGCCGATGAAGCCGCTGGCGCGGTCACCGACTACGGTATGCTCAGGGAGGACGGAAGCTTCATCGAAGGTTCGTCCCTTTACGACAGCGCGAAATACCTGGATTCCCTAAAGCTCTCCGACAGGATGCTGAGCTTTTCCGCCGAGCTGGTCTCTGCGGGGAAGCAGTCCGGGATATTGACTTTTAAAGACGACGGCGGGACCTTCTCCTATGTCGTTCAGCCCGGGACCGACCTGGTGCTGGACGGGACGGCTGTGGACTTCCCCGTCCTGGCGGGCCTTGAAGGGGAGACCCTGAACGTCTCCTGCTACGCTTTCGGAGAGCCCGCCGTGGTGATACAGACCGCGCCCGCAGTCCGGAGCGGCAGCATCATAAGCCTTAAGGACAGGCCCGACCACAAGCTGCTCAACATGAGGCTCGAGGACAACACCAGGGTGAGCTTCGTGCTCACCTCCGAGTCCCTGACCCAGGGCGAATTGAAAAAGGACCGCAGCTGCCGGTTCATAGCCGACGGCATTGTAATACTTGAAATGAGGTAATTATGGAACTGGATCTTCTTCGCGAAAAAAAGGTGGCGGAATTGAGAGAGATAGGAAAGGCCCTGAAGATACCCGGGGCCGCCGCCATGAAGAAGAAGGAGCTTTTGGACATCCTTATAAAGATGGCCGAAGAAGCCGAGGCAAAGGAGAGGGACAGGGAAAGGGCCGAAGAGGAAAAGAAACAGGCCGAAGCCGGAAATGCCCCTGCCGGAAAGCCGGAAGAAAAGACTGAAAAACCCGCCCCCAAGAAGAGGGGAAGGAAGCCAAAGGCAGATAAAGCGGCCGGTGACTCTGCGGAAAAGCCGGAAGAAAAGGACCGGAAAGCGGTTTCGGAGCCCGAAAACTCGGCGGCTAAGGCTGAAAAACCTGCCGAAAAGCAGGAAAAGGCCGGGCCGAAGCCCGAAGAAGAGGCCGGAAAGCCGGAGCAGGCGGAGCCCGCTCCCGCCCCCAAGAAGAGGGGGAGGCCCGCCAAAAAGAAGGCTCAGGCGGCTCCCGAAAAGACCTCCGAAAAGGCGGAAGAAACCGCCTCTCCTAAGGTGAAAGAACCCCTGATCGTTGAGATCGTAAAGACCGGAGAGCCGGATCCCGTTCCCGCTGCCGTTCCCGCGGCCGAAGAAGCCGCCGAAAAGCCCCGTGAAGAAAAGCCCGAAGAGCGCAAAGATGAAAAGGCCAAGAGGACCTATGAGCTCAAGGACGGCCGCTTCGAGACCAAAGGCATACTCGAGGTCACCGAGCAGGGCTACGGCTTCCTGCGATTTGAGAACTTCATGACCTCCGACGAGGACATATACGTAAGCCAGATCCAGATCCGCCGCTTCAACCTCAAGACCGGCGACATGATAGAGTGCATCGCCAGGCCCGCGGCCGAGGGCGACCGCTTCGGGGCCCTGCTCTTCGTTAAGACCGTCAACGGCGACGAGCCGGGCAAGGCCATCAGGAGAAAGGATTTCTCGGAGCTCACTCCCATCTACCCCGACAGGCGCATAGTGCTTGAAAAGGGCAGCGCGGCTCTCTCCATGCGCATGACCGACCTGGTGGCCCCCATAGGCTTCGGCCAGAGAGGCCTCATAGTCGCGCCCCCCAAGGCGGGCAAGACCACAATACTCAAGCAGATCGCCCAGAGCATCGAAAAGCAGGGCCTCGACGCCGAACTCATAGTCCTGCTCATAGACGAGCGCCCCGAGGAAGTCACCGACATGAAGCGCTCCATAAACGGCGAGGTCATATACTCAACCTTCGACGAGCAGCCCCAGCACCACGTGAAGGTGGCCGAGATGGTCCTGGCAAGGGCCATGAGGCTGGCCGAGCACGGAAAGGACGTCATCATACTCCTCGACTCAATCACCCGTCTCTCCAGGGCCTACAACCTGGTGGAGCCCCCCTCGGGCAGGACCCTGTCCGGCGGACTCGACCCTGCGGCCCTCTACAAGCCCAAGAAATTCTTCGGCGCCGCGAGGAACATGGAGGAGGGCGGCAGCATCACCATCCTGGCGACGGCCCTCATCGAGACCGGCAGCCGCATGGACGACATGATATTCGAGGAATTCAAGGGCACCGGCAACATGGGGATACACCTGGACCGCAAGCTCTCCGAAAAGCGCATCTTCCCGGCCATCAACCTGAACAAGTCGGGCACCCGCCGCGAGGACATGCTCATGAGCCCCGACGAGCTGGAGGCCGTCTGGATGATGAGGCGGGCCGTGGCCGACATGGGCATACAGGACGCCACCGAAAAGATAGTCTTCGAGCTGGTCCACACCAGAAAGAACGCCGATTTCATCGAGCGCTTCAAGAAAATAAGGCTGTAAGAGGCCGAAAGGACGGGATCAGGGCATCCAATGGATCTTGACAGGATATTCATGAAAAACGCCTCCCCCACCAAGGTGGGCGGGCAGGCCATACTGGAGGGGCTGATGATGCAGGGTTCAAGAGCCCTCGCCATCGCCATGCGCGAGCCCTCCGGCGACATACATCTCACTGTGGAGCCTCTTCCCGCCCCCGCCAAGTGGAAGAAGTGGCCGGTGGTGAGGGGCGTCATGTCCTTCGTTACCAGCCTGGTGAGGGGCACCGGCGTGCTGCTCTATTCGGCCGAGGTACTCGAAAAGCTTGAAAAAGAGCAGGGAAGCGGCGGCTCCGAAGAGGAAAAGGACAGGCTGACCCTCTTTCTCGAAAAGCATTTCGGGGAAAAGGGGGCGGAAAACGTCATGCTCTATTCTTCGGTCGCCTTTTCGATACTTATGACCGTGGGCATATTCATCATACTTCCGACCCTGCTGATGAACTTCCTTAAGAGCGCGGGACTTGAGAACGTGGTCCTGCTGAACCTCTGCGAGGGCCTGCTCAGGATATGCATGTTCGTGATATACGTGCTGGCCATCAGCCGCATGGAGGAGATCCACAGGGTCTTTCAGTACCACGGGGCGGAGCACAAGACCATACACTGCTTTGAGAGCGGCCTTGAGCTGACCCCCGAGAACGCCCAGACCTTCTACACCCTGCACCCCCGCTGCGGCACCAGCTTCCTCATGTTCGTCATGGTGATAGCCCTGCTGGTCTTTTCGCTGCTGGGCTGGCCTAGCCTTGTAAAGCGCATACTTTCAAGGCTTCTGCTGATACCGGTGGTGGCGGGGCTCTCCTATGAACTGCTGCAGTGGACGGGGCGCCATGACAGCAAGCTGGTGAAGGTACTGAGCCTTCCCGGCATAATGCTGCAAAAGCTCACCACTGCGGAGCCCGATCTTAAGCAGCTGGAGGTCGCCATAGCCGCCATGAAGGCGGTGCTGCCCTCCCAGGAGGACCCGAACGTCCCCGTCGATTACTGGGTCGGGACCGTAAAGCAGGACGGAAGCCTCGTAAAAAGCGAGGAAGAGACCTAGGCCTACATAAAGGACAAAACGAAATAGACCGCGAAAGCTTCGAAAGCCCGGGCCTTCGAAGCTTTTTCACGTCGGACGGACCTTTGGGTCATGATTGCAGACGGCCTTTGGACTATGACTGCAGGCACACCAGCGATCCATGATCGCATTAGGATCTGCGTCCGATAACCGCAGACGTATCCGTAAACCATGACGATAAGAGAGCTTCTGAACAAATGCATAAAAAGCCTCAGCGTAGCAGGCTGCCCCTGTCCCGAAGACGAGGCCGAGAAGATCGTACTGGCCGCCTTCGGAAAGGACAGGCTCTGGCTCTTCACCTCCCAAAGGAATGAAGCCGGGGCCGAAGAGCTGGAAAGGGCGGAGGAGCTTCTTTCGGAAAGGCTTTCGGGCAGGCCCCTTCAGTACGTGCTGGGGAAGGCCTATTTCATGGACCTTGAGCTTTTCGCCGATGAAAGGGTGCTTATACCCAGGCAGGACACCGAGCTTACGGCCGAGACCGCGGCGGAATGGATGGAAAAGCGCTTCGGAGCGGCAGGCCGCATCTTTGACGCGCATTCTTCGGAAGACCCGGACCCTGCCGAAAAGGACCCCGCTCCCAGGATCCTTGATCTCTGCACCGGCTCGGGTGCTCTTGCCGTATACCTCAAGCGCCGCTTCCCCTTTGCGGACGTCACGGCAAGCGACATATCCCCCGAAGCCCTTGAAATCGCAGGGCTCAACGCGTCACGATACGATTGTTATATAACATTTGTTTTAGCCGACCTCTTCGGGGACGGAAGCGAAGGCCCCCTTTCAGGCCCCTTCGATATCATAGTGAGCAATCCTCCCTACATTCCGACCGGAGACATTCCGGGCCTCATGGCAGACGTTAAAGACCACGAGCCTCTCCTCGCCCTGGACGGGGGAGAGGACGGCCTTGACATCGTAAGGCGCATCATCAAAGAAGCTCCCAAGAGGCTTTCCCCCGGCGGCCTGCTCCTCATCGAGATAGGGGAAGATCAGGGCGGCGCGGTCAAAGCCCTCGCCGAAGATACCGGGACCTTTGAAAACATCGAAGTCAGAAAGGACCTCAACGGCCTGGACCGAATGCTTTACTGCGAAAAAACCAAAGATCTCAGCTGACGAAATGGACCCATGGCGATAAGCCGCTTCGGACCGGATCCCGGGTCCCTCTTTGTCCCCGGACCCGGCCGCAGCTTCCTAATTACGTCAAAAAGCTTGAAAAATAAAGCTTTATAATGTATTCTGTCAGTTAGCGGTTCCCTCCGGGTCCCGCCGGGGCCACCCGCCCCCTTAAAAAACGACAGACCAACGAGGTAAAAACATGAGCAAAAGGAAAAAGACCGCCGCCCTGATCCTGACGGCCGTCATGCTGCTGGCAGCCCTTTCCGGCTGCGTGCTGGCGGAGACCGGCTTCAGCTTCAACGCCGACGGCAGCGTCAGCGTCACCGACGGCTTCTACTACAGCGAGGATTACTTCAAGTCCATAGACCAGACCCCACAGGAGTTCTTCGCCAGCCTTGACGAGCCGGTATACGACATCAGCACTGCCTATGCCAACGGCAAGACCTACTACGGGTTCTGCAGGGACACAGGCTTCGGCAGCGTGGCTGAGCTTCTCAAATACCGCGACGAAAATCTCGACCAGATCCCCTGGAACATCACCGAATCCAGCGAAGACGGACGCAAAGCCCTGAAAGTGGAATACACAGTGAGCTCAGAAGAAGCGGCCGCCGAGCTGAGTCAGATAGAAGGCATCAATGCCGAAGATCTTGAAGATGTCGTGCTGGCCCGCCTCTCCCTCAGCTTCCCCGGCGGAGTGAGGAGCGTAAGAGGCGCGGATCCCGGAAGCTACTCCGTCAGCGGCAATACCGTCACCCTCACCGTAAGCAGCGGCGAGACCGACTGGACCGTCACAGTCGAAGGCTGGATGGAGGGCGAACCCGACAAGAGCAGCCTGCCCTTCACCGACGTGAGCCCCGCCGACTACTTTTACGAAGCGGTCGAATGGGCATATAACGCCGATCCCCAGGTGACCGACGGCACCTCTCCCACCACCTTTACCCCGGGCAAGACCTGCAACAGGGCGGAGGTCGTTACCTTCCTCTGGAGAGCCGCCGGAAAGCCTCAGCCCAAGAATACCGTCAACCCCTTCGCCGATGTCGCCGAGACCGACTGGTTCTATGAGCCCGTCCTCTGGGCGGTCGAAGAAGGCATAACCGACGGCACCTCCCCCACCACCTTCAGCCCCAAGAATCCCTGCAGATACGACCACATACTGACCTTCATCTACAGGGCCGTCGGCATAGGCGAGGACGGATGGTTCACGGAAGCCTACAACTGGGCTAAAGACTGCGGCCTCATCGAAGGCACCTATAACGGCGAGTTCGAGCTCACCGCCGGCTGTCCCAGGGCCAACGTCGTGGAATACCTTTTCAGATACGTTTCCGCCTTAAAGTCATATAATTGAGAAAAACTTACCGCAAAGCGGCCCTTTCGGGCCGCTTTTTTTGTGTTTGCCGGGCTTGTGCCATTGAAGAATAGAAGGAATTGCGGTATTGTTTACTTATAGAATCAATTGCGGCATGGAAAAGACGCGCGCCGCGCGTTCCATGCTTTCTGTGCATCGTTTTTACTTCACCGATTTAATATATGAAAGAGGTGCAAAATGAAAAAGCGCTTTAAAACGGCGGCCCTGCTGCTGGCGGCGGCCCTGATCACCGGCCTGCTGTCCGGCTGCGTGATGATAGGTCTTACGATCTCCGTCGGCAAGGATGGCCCGGAATCGTTCAGCTACTCGAGTCTGGTGCTGGAGGAGTTCATAACGGAAAAATGCCATTCCACTCCGCAGGAATACTTCAAAGACCAGATAGCGGCGGGAAACACCCTCATAAGCGACAGTTACAAAGGGCATAAGTACTGGGGCTTTGAGACGGAGGTCGTCGGATACGGCGATTCCGACGAGGTCCTGGAGGCTTTGAACGCAACAGACGCGATAAAGGCCGAGATCGTGAAAAAGGGCCGGGAATACAGTTTGAAGCTGGCCGTCACGGTCGAACCCGGCAGTATCAATGTCAGCGGCGCGGATCCGTCCGAATATGAAGAGTACGAAGAATTGGCCCTCTGCAGGCTGAAGCTTTCGTGCCCCTACGGCTGGTACGATCCCTCCGATCCGGACATCAAATTCGACAAGGGAAAGGTCGGCGGCAAAAATATAGTCGTGACCCTGCCCTGCAAGTCAGAGCCGTACACGTACACCATATACGGGCTTTACAGAAAGCCTGCTCCCGTCATATACGATCTTTTCTTCGACATCGATGAGCCCGAGATCGGCGCAGAGCCCGGAGAGCCCCGCGATCTGACTGCCGGCGACGGAGGAGATGAAGAGTTTTCTATCATGCCGCGCAGCGTGTACTGGCTTAGAAGCAAGTCGCCGAGCACATCCCTGGGCGGATGGGAGGAATTTGCCGGCTGGTCATATGAGTATTCCGGCGAAGGATACTCCGCGCTTCCGGTATTCGAGGGCCCGACCCCGGTGTTTGAAGAGGGATACTATTACGCCGTCCTTATGACGGTGAAGTCCGATATCTGGGACTATGAATTTACTTTCGGCGAAGGCGTGACCGCCGAGGTGAACGGCAGAAGGACCGACCAGATGGCGATCCCTCTTTACGAGGATGAGCATACAGCCAACGTATTCCACTGCTTCGGCAAGCTGATAGAGACAAAGCCCCTGAAGAAGATCAGCATAGAGGCGGATCCTCCGGCTGTGGGCGCCGAGATAAAGGTGCCCGAGAGCATACTGGTGGACGGCGGGCAGACCGGCGTAAAGATCGGCAGATGCGAATGGCTGGTCTGCGCCAATGAGTCCGCGGCCTGGGACGTTATGGCATGGCAGATTGCGGACATAGGTTCGGCCTTCGAGGAAGGCAAGAGCTATGCCCTAAGCCTTAGTATCCGGGCCCAGAGTCCTTATGTCTTCGATCCGGATCTTACTAAGGCATATATTAACGGCGAGGAGACCAACCAGAAGCTTATGGACCTGGTGAGCGCCGGCAGCATCGACAGAGCGGATGTCTTCCATGATTTCGGAAAGCTTGAAAATGCGGCCGGAAAGCCGGTGAGCAAGGTCGAGATCGAGCTTGATGCCCCGAAAGCCGGCGAGAAGCCCGCTGCTCCCGGCGCTGTCTACGGCGACGGTTCCGAGAACGCCGTTGCGGTCAAAGGGGGCGTATGGCTCAGGTGTTCCGCGGACAGCGCGGACCTCGAAGACTGGACGCCTATGGGCAAGGATGAAAAATTCGAGGACGGAAAGTATTACGCCTACAGCGGTATCATCTCGCCGGGCAGCGGATACGCCGTCAGCGGAAAGACCAAGGCGTATATAAACGATAAGCCGACCAACCAGACCGCCGCGGAGCTTTTCGAAAACGGCGTCATGACCGTATTTCACAGCTTCGGAAAGCTGGGCGAAACTGTTGAAAAGACCGGCACCCCCTTTACCGACGTCCCCAAGGGCGCATACTATGAGGACGCCGTGGACTGGGGCTTCAACGCCAAGCCCCAGATCACCGACGGCAACGGCAAGGACAAGTTCATGCCCGAACAGACCTGCACCAGGGGCCAGGTGGTCACCTTCCTCTGGAGAGCCGTGGGATGCCCCGAGCCCAAGACCAGGGTCAATCCCTTCACCGACGTAAAGGAGGACGATTACTTCTATAAGCCGGTGCTCTGGGCGATCGAGAACGGCGTGACCGAAGGCACCTCCGCGACCACATTCAGCCCGGTAAAGAACTGCACCAACGCCCACATACTGACCTTCCTCTACAGGGCCGTGGGCGCCGGAGAGGACGGCTGGTACGAAGAGGCCCTCAACTGGGCAGGAGAGAACGAGATCATACTTGGCTCATTCGAAGGCGCCTACGACGTCAAGTCAGACTGCCCGAGAAAGAACGTGGTCTACTACCTCTACAGATTCGCGTTTATGGACGCGGAGTAAATCCAAAGGCCCCGCGGGACCGTCTGTGTAAATAATATGTAATGTCAAAAGGCTTGAGTTTTCAAGCCTTTTGTTTTATTGTAATTATGTATGGAGATAAACAAGCGTTCCCGAAATGAACGATACAAGGGGTAATTCAAGATGAAAAGACAGTTTAAGACCGCGGCGCTGCTCACGGCCCTGCTGCTGGCCCTGAGCCTGCTCTCGGGCTGCGTTGCCGAGACTTTCGAGCTCAGCTTCTTGGGCGACGGCAGCGTCCAGTACGCCAGCTCCGAGTATTTCGCCGAGTCCTACATAAGCAGCCTGGGCACCACCCCCCAAGAGTACTACAAGACCGAGACCGCCGCCGGGGGCACCCTGGACTGGTTCGAGGCTGAGGGAGAGACCTACTGGGGCATTGCTCCCGTCATAAACAAGTACGATTCCTACGACGAGCTGCAGAAGGCGGTGGACAAGGCCGACGGAGTCTCCATGGTCATAAGGACCGACGGAGGCCGCCAGTACGCCGAGTTCACCTATGACATACCCTCGCTCTCAGAAGGGATCGAGGAATACGCGGACAACGCTCCCGAGGCCGCCTTTGCCGACAAGGCCGTGGCGGTCGTAAAGCTGCGCTTCCCCGGAGGGGTGAGGGCGACCGAGGGCCTTGACGAGAACAGGACGGCGGTAAGCGCCAGCGGAAGCGGCCAGCTTATCACCGCGATGCTCTACGCCAAAGAGAGCTCCTATAAGGCCGTCATCTCCGGCTGGCTCGAGGGCAGCAGCGGAGGCGTGGTCGAAAGCCTCAGCATGACCATAAGCGAACCCATAGGAGGCATCAGCACTCCCGCCACCGTAAGCTACAGCGTCACCGACAACGGCGCGGACGGCATAGACAGGTCCACCGAAAAGACCTACTGGTTCAGAAAGAACGCCGAAGGCACCTGGGACCTGATCGAGGATAAGAACACCGTCTTCCGCACCGGGGAATACTACTCCGTCGACTACTACGTATACGTAAAGGGAGGCTACAGCATCAGCGACGGAGCGACAGCCACCGTCAACGGCCTGCCCTCTGACACCACCTACAGCAAGGTCAAGTATTCCGACAACCGCATACGCATAACTGCCAACTTCGGCCCTCTGGAGGGTGAAGCCCAGGAGCAGCGCATGATAGAGCAGGTCTGGTTCACCATCGATCCTCCCAGAGAGGGAGCGACCCCGGCGGATCTTCAGTGCAGCGTTCAGACCGCCCCTGCCGGGGCCCTGGATCCTTCCAGCCAGACCGTCGTGTGGTACCGCTGCTCATCCAAGTCCAGGTCGGTAAATAAGTGGGTGGAGGTCAAGCCCGGCGAGACCTTCGTCAAGGGCATGTTCTACTCCCCCGACGTCTTCCTCTACGCCGCCGACGGCTACTCATTCAGCCCCCTGACCGAGGGCTGGATCAACGGAGACGCCCCCGACACCTATTTCGGCAGCTTCTACAAGTCGGGCAAGAAGGTCTATCTGGCCCGCATGTTCGACGCGGTGGGAGGAATACCCTTCACCGACGTGGCCGACTCCGCCTACTATCACGACGCGGTGTACTGGGCCTACAACGCCTGCCCCCAGGTGACCGACGGCACCTCCGCGACCACCTTCAGCCCCGACCGCATCTGCACCAGAGGCCAGGTGGTGACCTTCCTGTGGAGAGCCGCGGGAGAGCCGGAGCCCAAGACCGCCGAGAACCCCTTCTACGACGTCAAGACCTCCGACTACTTCTATAAGCCGGTGCTCTGGGCCGTCGAGAACAAGATCACCGACGGCACAGGAGACCATAGCTTCTCGCCCTACGTCACCTGCAGGAACAGCCATATACTGACCTTCATCTGGAGGGCGGTCGGAAGGCCCGTGGACACCGGGGCCGAGAAGACCAACGAGTGGTACCGCGACGCCCTGACCTGGGCCATGGGAAGCGGCATGCTCGACGACACCTACACCGGCACCTTCGACGTCAACGGAGACTGCCCCAGAGCCAACGTGATCGAGTACCTCTACAGGTACAGCAAGCAGTAGTTTATCCCGAAGCCGCAGCCGAGCGAGAACGAAGGAGGAAACACCCATGAAAAAGCATATCAAGATACTATATGCCCTTACGGCTCTGATCCTGTCCCTATCCCTCTCGGGATGCTTCGCCACCGTCCAGAACATCGGGTTCGCGCCCGACGGGAGCTTCACCTACTCCGTCGGCACC
>JAFRWQ010000219.1 GCA_017437925.1 Bacillota bacterium | reverse complement strand
GGCGGTAGGCGGTGATCATCTTGCCGAACTGGGTGCCGTAATCGCCAAGGTGGTTGATCCTTATGACCTTGTAGCCTATGGCGTCGTAGAGCTTGTATATGGCGTTGCCTATGACGGTGCTCCTGATGTGGCCTATGTGGAAGGGCTTGGCGATGTTGGGGCTGCTGTACTCGACTATGACGGTCTTTCCTCCGCCCAGGTCGCTGCGGCCGTAATCGTCGCCCTTCTCCATGACGTCGGTCAGGGTGAGGGCGCTGAAGTACTTCTTGTCGATGAACATGTTGACGTAGGCGTTGACGTTCTCGACCTTTTCGAAGAGCTCGTTGCCCCTGATCTTTTCAGCTATGTCGGCGGCGATGAGGGGAGGAGCCTTGCGCAGCAGCTTCGCCAGTCTGAAGCAGGGGAAGGCATAGTCGCCCTTGGAGCTTTCGGGGGGTATCTCGATGAGAGCCAGGGCTTCCGCCTCGGTAAGTCCCGAAGCCTTCGCGGTTATGGCCGCTATCTCTTTTTTGATGTCTTTCATATTGCCTTCCTGCCTTTACTTCTTAAGAGTTACTATGGTGCAGCCTTCGCCGCCCTCGTTATACGACGCGGCCTTGAAGGAAGCCACGTGCTTGTGCTTTTTGAACATTGAAGCCAGGCCCTGCTTTAAGATGCCTGCGCCTCTTCCGTGTATCACCGAGACGGTCTCAAGCCCCGCCATGAAGGCGTCGTCCAGGTACTTGTCGACAAGGAGCGTCGCGTCGTCCAGGTTCTTTCCTATGACGTTGATGCTCATGGGGACGCTCATGGCCTTCTGGCTGTAGAGCCTTGAGTACTTGAGCTTTTCTCTCTGCTTCGGAGTAACGTTCTCCTGGACCGGGGTCACGCCCTTGATGTTTACCGACAGCTTCATGGAGCCTATCTGGACCATGAAGTCGCCCTTTTCGTCGGGCTCGGTCAGGACCTCGCCCTTCTGGCCCACAGAGAGCACGTTGACCCTCATGCCGGTATGTATCTGGCCGGCGTCTGTGCCTTCGCCCGCCGGAGCCTGTTTCTTCACTTTGGGAGCCAGGTCGCTCTTCTTCTTTCTCAGCGTCTTCTTGCCCTCTTCCATGGCCCGGTTGAGGTTTTTGGACGCTTCTTCGAGGCGGGCGGACTCGAAGGCGTCTCTTGCCTCCGAGACTTCCTTCTGCAGGGCGTTGATCTGGGCAACGGCCTCGTCTATGATGCCGGCAGCCTCGAGCTTCGCTTCTTCGAGCAGTTCTTCCTTTTGCTTTTCGAAGCGCTTTTCCAGCTCTTCCATGCGCCTGCGCTGCTTCCTGACCTCTTCCTGGAGTTTTCTTGCCTCGGCCAGCTCGCTCTCGGCCTTCTTTCTGTCGCTCTCTATGGAGTTGAGCACGTCCTCAAAGGCTATGTCCCCGCTCTCGAGCAGGGTACCCGCATAAGAGATTATGCCCTCGTCGAGGCCCAGTTTCCTTGAAATTTCAAAGGCGTTGGACTTTCCCGGGATACCTATTACCAGCTTATATGTCGGTGAGAGAGTCTCCACGTCGAACTGCATGGAGGCGTTCTGCACCCCTTCAGTTGAGAGAGCGTATTTCTTGAGTTCGGTGTAGTGGGTGGTCGCCAGGGTCGAAGCCCCGAGGCCGTACAGGTAATCCAGTATGGCCATGGCAAGGGCCGCGCCTTCGGTGGGGTCGGTGCCGGCGCCCAGCTCGTCCAGAAGGACCAGGCTTCCCTCCCCCGCCCCTTTCACGATCTTTACGATGTTGACCATGTGGGAGCTGAAGGTCGATAGGCTCTGCTCTATGCTCTGCTCGTCGCCTATGTCTGCGAAGATCTCGCTGTATACCGGAAGCTCGGTGCCGTCTGAGGCCGGAACGAAGAGTCCCGACTGGGCCATGAGGCAGAGGAGCCCCACGGTCTTCAGGGTGACGGTCTTGCCGCCGGTGTTGGGCCCCGTGATGACCAGGGTGTGGTAGTCCTGCCCCAGGGCTATGTCTATGGGAACGACCTTCTTGGGATCGAGCAGGGGGTGCCTGCCTTTTCTTATGTACAGCCTGCCCTCGGTGTTTATTGAAGGCTTCATGGCCCTCATGTCGCAGGCGAGGCGGCCTTTGGCGAACATTACGTCCAGCTGCAGCAGTATCTCCTGGTTGCCTCTTATCTGAAGCTCCGAGGCTCCCACCTCGGCGCTGAGCTCCCCGAGTATGCGCAGTATCTCCTTCTGCTCAGCCAGCTGCAGTTCTCTCAGCTGGTTGTTCATGTTGACTATGGCCTGGGGCTCGATGAAGAGGGTCGCGCCCGAGGCCGACTGGTCGTGGACTATGCCCGGTATCCTGGCCTTGTGCTCAAGCTTTACCGGCACCACATAGCGGCCGTCCCTCATGGTGACTATGGAGTCCTGAAGGTAGGCCCGGTTCTCGGAGGAGCCCACGATCTGCTGTATCTTGGATCTTATGGACTCGTTGATCCTTATCATCTCGCGCCTTATCCTGCGAAGTTCGGAGCTGGCGCTGTCGGCCATCTCGTCTTCGGAGAGTATGCAGCGGGTGATCTCGTCCTCAAGGCCTTTTAAGGGGGTGAGGGCCGAGACCAGCGAGTCTATGACGGGAAGCTCGGGAAGGTCCGATGAGAGGTATTCGCGGGTCCTTCTGGCGCTGGACAGGTTGTAGGCCACCTGCAGCAGCTGCTGCATGGTCAGGACCCCCTCCTTGGCCGCCAGATGGACTATGCCGGAGATGTCGTAGAAATTGCCCAGAGGAGGCCCGCCCTTCTTCAAAAGGACTGTCACGGCCTCGTCGGTGCGGCTTAAGGCATAGCAAACAGCGGCGGCATCGCAGGACGGAAGAAGTCCGCCGACCTCTTCCCTTGCCATGCCGCTCATGCATCTGGCCGAAAGCATCTCCAGTATTTTGCTGTACTCTAAGACCTTAAGAGCTTTCTGATCCATTTACCTTAGCTGCTTTTTCAGGGCTTCCATCTCGTTCTTCAGGTGGATGTTCTCCATCTGGATCTCGAAGAAGCTGCTTTCCAGATCCCTGCACTTGATCTCGTACTGACGGATCATGTCGTTTGCTGCGTCGGGGGCGGACTGGCTGTTCTCCAGCTTGTCGCTCAGGTCTGCGATCTGCTGCTTGAGACCGTCGTTGGCGGTCTTGAGGCCGTCGTTGAGCTGGGACAGGCGGGTGATCTCGCTCATGAGAGAGGAGGTCTGCTGCTCCTTCTCCATGTACTGCTGCTGCAGACGGTCGCGAAGGCCGGCGGCGCCGCTCATCTCCTCTTTATACTTCGAAAGGCTGTCCTTGGCGTCCTCCCAGAGCTTTACGTATTTCTCGGCGTCGGCCTTGAGTTCCTCGTTCTCGTCGGTGAGATTGCTCATGTCGGCCCTGCAGTGCATCAGCTCGTCGCAGATGTTCACGGCAGCCAGCACCGCGACGGAAGACATGGGGATGTTGCTCGCAAGCCCCAGCTCGTTCATCTTACCGTCCACGTAGTCGGCGACCCGCATGATGTATTCTCTGGGCATGTCGGCCGAGATGGAATACTCCTGGCCGTATATCCTCACCGCAACGCTGTTCCTTTCGCTCATGAGTGCTCCTTTCTGCTTACATTTCTCTTAAAACTGCTTCGAATTTCCCTGCCAGAGCCGCGAGGACCCTGGTGTTTATCTCGTTGACCTCGCCTTCCTTGAGGGTGCGGTCGGGCGATCTGTAGCTGAGGCTGAAGGCGACGCTCTTGCTGCCCTCGGGGATGTTCTTGCCCCTGTAGACGTCGAAGAGCTTTACGCTCTCAAGGAGAGCTCCCGCGGCCTCCTTTATGGCGGCCTCAAGGCTTCCGACCTCGATCTCCTCCTTCACCACCATGGAGAAGTCTCTGGTCATGGCGGGGAACTTGGGCAGCGGAGTGTACCTGATCTCGGTGTCCGCCAGGCTGCTGAACATCTCATAGTCTATCTCGGCGGCGTATACCGGCTGGTCTATGCCGAAATTGGCGCAGACGTCGGGATGGACCTGGCCCATGGCGCCCAGGGAGAAGATCCCGCATTCGATGGCGGCGCAGCGGCCGGGATGGAAGCGCTTGTCGTATTTCTCGGCCCTGAATTCCACATTCTTAACGCCGGCTGCCTCCATGAGCCTCTCGACGGCGCCCTTCAAGGTGTAGAAGCTCTCGGAGGGCCCGAAGAGTCCCAGGCAAAGGGCGTTCTTCTCGGTGGGAAGCTCGGGCTCTTTGGGATTGGGCACGTCGATGAAGGTGTTGCCCAGCTCGAAGAGCCTGACCGCGGGG
The DNA here is from genome assembly GCA_017437925.1 of Bacillota bacterium. Next base: position 140 of record JAFRWQ010000219.1, on the reverse strand, counting down.
ATGCTTCTGGACATGTTGGTGTAGAGTACCTCCATCATGCCGGGAAGCAGCATGGTCCTCATGACCGAGGTGTCCTCGCCCAGGGGGTTGATGAGCTTTACGAACTGCCTGAAGTAGGATTCCTTTCTCTCGTTGACCCT
>JAFRWQ010000218.1 GCA_017437925.1 Bacillota bacterium | reverse complement strand
TACTACCAGCTCTACACCGGAAAGGCGGAGTAGGGGAACACAGGACTAAAAGCTCCCGGACCGGCTGCGGACGGGAGCTTTTATGCGCCGCGGATAGCGGCAGATGAGGACTCCTCCTCTTTACTTTGTATTGACCTTAGAACGAATAAGAGTTATCCTTGAATCAGATAAAGGATAACTCTTATTTTAATATCGGGTAATTCGAAATGCCGCCTCAGGCAGGCGATATCCCGATGGAAGATATAAAAAAACGGAGGATGGATATGCGCTACGAATACTACGCCGCCGAGCTCGCCGACGACTATCTGAAGCGGGGCATAGCGGACGAGAAGAACTTCCCCGACATGGAGCTCTACATCGACCAGATGGTCGGCTGCCTCAACAGCGAGCTCTCCCTGTACAGGCAGGGCGGGGAGGGCCCCGTGACCAAGGCCATGGTGAGCAATTACACCAAGCACCGCATGATACCCGGTCCCGAGGGCAAAAAGTACAGCAAGGACCACCTGATCTTCATGTGCATAGTCTTTTACCTGAAGAACAGCCTGAGCATGGACCAGATACAGAAGCTCATGAAGCCACTGCTGGACAATTACAACTCCGAGTGGGACGACACCGTCGACGTCTCGAAGATGTACAGAGTCTTTTCGGAGTACTTCATAAAGGAGGAGGCCGAGCTTCCCAAGCAGATCGCCCGCCGCATAAGCGACGCCAAGAAGCTCTGCGCCAAGTTCGAGGCTGAGGACGATACCTCAGAGCTCTTCACCCTCATAACGACACTTATCATGGAGTCCTACGCCGAGCGCTTCATAGCGGAGAAGCTGCTGGAGGAGTACTTCGGCGGCGCTCCCGAGAAGGGCAAGAAGGATAAGGGCAGGTGATGGCCGTGACGCGCGAGATGAAGGATAAGCTGGCTTCGGCCGCCGTCAAGGCCCGCGAAGCTTCGTATTCCCCATATTCGGGCTTCGCCGTCGGGGCCGTCCTTCTGGCAGAAGACGGACGGATCTTCACCGGCTGCAACATCGAGAACGCGGCCTTCAGCCCCACGATATGCGCCGAGAGGGTGGCCCTCTTCAAGGCGGTGAGCGAAGGGGCGAGAGGCTTTAAGGCCCTTGCTGTCTCGGGAGGACCGGCAGGCAAGGCCCCGACCTCCCTCTGCACCCCCTGCGGGGTATGCAGGCAGGCTCTCAGCGAGTTCTGCCGGCCCGACATGCCGGTGATCTGCGCTTACGAGAGCGAAGAAGACGGCAGCCTTGTGACTAAAGTATTCACCCTGGGCAGGCTTCTTCCCGAAAGCTTCGGTCCCGATAATCTTTAGAAAGGAGAACCCATGGAAGGCTTGGATCATCAGTTTCACATCAACTGCGACTCAAAGGAGATAGGCCGCTACGTTATAATCCCGGGAGACCCTGACAGGGTCCCCGCCATCGCGGCCCTTCTCGACGACGCCCACCCGGTGGTGAGGGTGAGGGAATTCAACGTCTACACCGGTCATCTTCTTGGCGAACAGGTCACTGTCTGCTCTTCGGGCATAGGAGGGCCTTCGGCTTCCATCGCCATGGAGGAGCTCCACAACATGGGCGCCGACACCTTCATACGCTGCGGCACCTGCGGAGGCATAGACCTGGACGTGCAGGCCGGAGACGTGGTCATCGCCAAGGCCGCCGTCAGATACGAACACACTTCAAGGGAATACGCTCCCATAGAGTATCCCGCGGCAGCGGATCTCGACGTGACCCTGGCGCTCAGGGAAGCTTCGCGGGAGTTGGGCTACAGGACCCACGTGGGCGTCGCCCAATGCAAGGATTCCTTCTACGGCCAGCACGATCCCGGGAAGAGCCCGGTGTCCTACGAGCTCTTAAACCTCTGGGAGGCCTGGAAGAGGCTTAAAGTCAAGTGCTCCGAGATGGAATCGGCGGCACTCTTCGTAGTCGCCGACGCTCTGGGGGTCAGATGCGGGGCCTGCTTTCACGTCATCTGGAACCAGGAAAGGGAGGCCGCGGGCCTTCCCCAGGACAGGATAATGGACACCTCGGCCGCCGTCAGGGTCTCGGTGGAGGCCATGAAGAAGGTCATAGAGGCCGACAAAAGGGAGGGCAGATAGATGGAGATATCGGAGATACTCAAAAGATGCGACCACACTCTGCTGGCTCAGGACTCGACCTGGGAGCAGATCAGGGCCCTCTGCGACGAGGGAATAAAGTACGGCTGCGCCAGCGTCTGCATTCCTCCCTCCTTCGTCAAAAGGGCGAAGGAATACGTCGGTGACAGGCTCAAGATCTGCACGGTCATAGGCTTTCCCAACGGCTACAGCACCGCCGAAGTCAAGGCCTTTGAAGCCTCCGACGCGGTAAACAACGGGGCCGACGAGATAGACATGGTGATCAACGTGGGCTCTTTGAAGGATCAGGACTACGCTTCCGTGACCGAAGAGATCTCCCTGGTCAAAAAGGCCTGCAAGGGGAAGCTCCTCAAGGTCATCATAGAGACCTGCCTTCTTACCGAAAGGGAGAAGGCCGTGGCCTGCGTCCTCATCGCAAGAGCCGGGGCCGACTACGTCAAGACCTCCACCGGCTTCTCAAAAGGCGGAGCCACCCACGAAGACGTCAAAAAGCTGGCGGAATACATAGCGGCCATCAACGAAAGCAGAAGGATGAACGGAGAAGAAGAGCTCAGGCTCAAGGCCGCGGGAGGCATAAAGGACCTTGAGGACGCCGCCCTCTACATAGAAGAGGGAGCCGACCGTCTCGGCACAAGCCGGGTGGTCAAGGCCGCCAAAGCCCTGGAAAACTGATCAAAACCCCATTGTCCCATAAACGAAAGGAGCATGTCCCATGAAACCCATCACGCTGACCAAAGCCCAGGAAGAAAGAGCGAGAGAACTCCACGAAAAATACCTCTTCATCGACTGCCTCTGCGGCAATATGGTGAACCCGGAGCCTCAGGAGATAGACGGGGTCCCCTACCTGGAAAGGGTGCTCAGGTCGGGCGTCAACGTCCAGAGCATAACCCTCTCATCCCCCGCAGCGGGCTTTGAAGAGGTGCTGCACGACATGTACGGCTACTACAACCTCTTCAAGTATCATCCCGACAAGGTGATGCAGATCAAGACCGTGGATGACATAAAGACCGCCAAAGAGACCGGAAGAGTGGGCGTGATATTCAACCTGCAGAATTCCATCGCCATGGGGCCCGACTTCTACAAGTGGTCCATCATGGCGGAGCTGGGCCTTAAGATCTGCCAGCTGACCTACATGGAGCCCAATCTCTACGGCAGCGGCTGTCTGGACAAGGCCAACGGAGGCCTTACCTACTGGGGAGAGCAGGCCGTAAGGGAGATGAACCGCCAGGGCATAGTGGTCGACCTTTCCCACGTGGGCGAAAGGACCAGCCTTGAAGCCATAGACGCCAGCTCCAAGCCCTGCATCTTCAGCCATTCCAACTCCCTCACCGTCTGCTCCACCTCCAACCGCAACCTGACCGACGAGATGATCAGAAACTGCGCGGCCAAGGGCGGCGTCATCTGCCTCAACGCCCACGGCTTCGTCTGCCACAAGGAGGTCGGAGTCCAGGGCACCCTCGAGGACTACATGGCCCACTTCGAGTACCTGGGCGAGCTGGTGGGTCCCGACCACATGGGCATAGGCACCGACATCTTCGAGTACTACACCAAGCAGTACTGGGAGTGCAAGACCAAGCTTTTGTACAACAGCCCCTGGATGTTCGAGACCGTCTTCAACCGCGACATGAAGAGGGTGGACCAGTACATCAACATCACCAGAGGCCTGGTGGCCCTGGGCTTTACCGACGAAGACATCGAAAAGATACTGGGCGGAAGCCTCGTGAGGGTCTTCAAAGAAGTCTGGAGATAAGGGGAGGGGCGGAAGCTCCGGAGGAGAAGAAAATGCAGACCTATTTCAATTTCAAGCTCATAGACGTGGTCGGAAAGCGCAGCGTCCCGGACAGCTTCATGACCGTGGAGGACGGCCTCATCAAAGAAGTCGGAAAGGCTTCGGAGCTCACGCCAGGGCAGAAGAACGCCGCCGTCGACCTTAAAGGCATGACCGTGATGCCGGGCATGTTCAACACCCATATCCACTCCCTGTCCTCGCCCATAGCGGCGCCGGAATCCCTCAACTGGGAGACTTCGGGCATGTTCGCCCTGAGGGGCCTCAGGCACCTTCAGCAGCACCTGGCTTCGGGAGTCACCTTCGTGCGCGACATGAACGGCAGGAAGCTGGCCGAGGTGGACCTCAAGAACGCCCTGAAACTGGGGCTTTTTGAGGGTCCCGACCTTCAGATCTGCAGGCAGTGCCTCTGCATGACCGGAGGCCACGGCTGCAACACGGGCCGGGAGTGCGACGGTCCCGAGGACTGCCGCAAGGCCGCAAGAGAGCAGATCAAGGGGGGAGCCGATTTCGTCAAGATC
>JAFRWQ010000217.1 GCA_017437925.1 Bacillota bacterium | reverse complement strand
TGCCTATGAGTATGCTGTGATCTCCCGAAAAGCCCGAGCACATGGCCCCGTACATTCCGGTGGAGCTGAAGCAGAAGATGACCAGGGCTATGGTGATGAGGTCCTGCGAGGAAGCCGAGGCCCCCTTGGAGGGTATGAGCTTTGCCATCATGGCGCCTGTCCTGTCGAAAACGTCGGCGATCTTTAGGGCGCTGCCTATGATCAGGCCGATGACCACCGACAGTATCACAGCCGGCATGTTCTTCATATTGGCGACCGCAGGCACTCCCATGGACAGGGCGCAGAGGCCGAAGATAGCGGTGAGCCTTTCTTTGAGCCTGTCGGAGAAGGCGCCGCTGAAAAGAGCGCCCAGGACTCCTCCGCAGAGCACCGAGCACGTATTAATTATGACACCAATGGGCATGGGGTTCCGCCTTTCGTTTCAATGCTGAGACCCATTTTAGCAAATCCGGCCCCGGCTTTCAACGCGGGAAATGACAAAGACGCCTCCCTTTCGGGAAGCGCCTTTTGCCGCGCATAACAATTATGGAGATCAATCTATAACGTAGAGCTTGGCGCCCTCGGGCACCGGGCAGGTGTAGCCTTCGGGAGCCCTCTTTTTGAGCTCTGCCTTGGCTTCTTTTATGATCTCAGGCTCGTTGATCAGGTCGATGACGGCGCCGCACATGACCTTGGCCGCGTAGAGGGTGCCCTTGTCGCCTATGGGCGAAGCTCCGCAGCTGACGTTCTGCCAGGAGTGGCCGGGGGTCCCGGAGGGCCAGGTCACGGCGCTGATCTGGGCTGTGGGTATGTTCCAGCTCACGTCGCCCACGTCGGAGGAGCCTGCGCTGAAATCATCGCCGGTATAGAAGGGCAGCAGGAAGTCGTTGATGGCCCTGGTGCCGTCCTGGCTCTTCTCTTTCACGATCTCAGCGATCTTCTTGTCGTATTTGGCGCCCATGCCGGGCAGCTCAGTCCTGGGAGGACAGGTCTTCTTTATGGCTTCGGCCAGAGCCCAGTCCTCAGGGCTGTATTCGGGCAGTGGTGTCTCCTCCATATTCTTGTAGAGGAGCTTTTCGAGGGTGGTGTTGGGCACCGAGTTGGCGCAGCCGTCCACGAAGATGGTGGAAAGCTCGGTCTCGGTCATGAGGGCCGCTCCCTGAGCGATCTTGTCGACTCTCTTGGTGAGTGCGACGGCGTCGGCGACCTTGGTGGAGCGTATCATGTACAGCACGTCGGCCGTAGCCTGGACCACGTTGGGAGACTTGCCTCCCGCGTTGATGATGGCGTAGTGGATGCGGGCGTCGGAGGGCACGTGCTCTCTCAAGAACTGCACGCCCATGTTCATCAGCTCCACGGCGTCCAGGGCCGAACGGCCCTTCTCGGGGCTTCCCGCCGCGTGGGAGGAGATGCCCTTAAAGCTGTAGATGTACTGGATGCAGGAGTTGTCGGTGCCGGTGGACACGCTGAAGGTGTCGCCGGGGTGCCAGGTGATGGCGGCGTCCAGGTCGTTCCAGACTCCGTCTCTGGCCATCAGGGCCTTGGATGCTCCGCCCTCTTCTCCCGGGCAGCCGTAGAAGAACACGGTGCCGCTCTTTCCGGTCTCCTCAAGGTACTTCTTAACGCCTATGGCGGCGCCGAGGGACGCGGCTCCCAGCATGTTGTGGCCGCAGCCGTGGCCGTCGCCTCCGGGGACCAGGGCTTCGGGGTGATCGAGGCCGGCCTTCTGGGAAAGGCCGGAGAGGGCGTCGAACTCGCCCAGTATGCCTATCCAGGGTCTGCCGCTTCCGAACTTGCCCAGGAAGGCGGTGTCTATGCCGCAGAGGCCTTCCTCGGTCTCAAAGCCTTCGTTTTTAAGCACTTCGACGTACAGAGCCGCCGACTTGTATTCCTTGAGGGAAAGCTCGGCGAAATCCCAGACCTTGTGGGAGACGTCCAGAATGACGTCCTTCTTCGCTTCCACCTGCTTTTTGGCGTTTTCCTTGAACTGATCCATTTCTTTCTCCCGTTTTACGCGCATCCGCGTTTAGTAAAGGACCTTGCTTAAGAATTCTATGGTCCTGGGGTTCTTGGGGTTCTCGAACATCTCCTTGGGGGTGCCGCTTTCGGCGACTATGCCGTCGTCGATGAAGAGTATGCGGTCGCTGATCTGCTTGGCGAAGCCCATCTCGTGGGTCACTATGACGCAGGTCATGCCCGACTCGGCCAGATCCTGGATGACGTCCAGCACGCCCTTTACCATCTCGGGGTCGAGAGCGCTGGTGGGCTCGTCGAAGAGCATCACGTCGGGATGCATGGCCAGGGCCCTTACGATGGCGAGCCTCTGCTTCTGGCCGCCGGAGAGCTTTCTGGGATACTCGTTGACCTTATCCTCAAGGCCCACCATCTTGAGCAGATCCAGGGCTTCGGCCTCGGCCTGCTCCTTGGGGGTGCCCAGTTCCAGGGTCGGGGCCAGGGTGATGTTCTCCAGCACGGTCAGATGGGGGAAGGCGTTGAAGAGCTGGAACACCATGCCTATCTTCTGCCTGTGCAGGTTGAGGTCGGTGCTCTTGGCGTCCAGGACGTCCCCTTCAAAGATGACCTTGCCGCCGGAGGGCTCCTCAAGCATGTTGAGGCAGCGCAGGAAGGTCGATTTTCCTCCTCCCGAGGGGCCTATGATGGTCACCACTTCGCCCTTGTATATCTTTTCGTTTATGCCCTTCAGCACCTTGAGGTCGCCGAAGTTTTTCCGAAGATCGACAGTCTCGATCAAGACTTGCTTATTATCAGTCACTGACGCTGAACCTCTTTTCCATTAATCTGACGCACTTCGACAGTATCAGTGTCAGCATCAGGTAGATCGCGGCTATGATGAACAGGGGCTGCCATACGAGGAACTTGTTGGCCAGGAGGGTCCTGGTGTACATCAGCTCGTAGAGCATGAAGGTCCCGGCAAGGGAGGTCTCCTTGATCATGGCTATGTATTCGTTGGCCAGGGCGGGAAGTATGTTCTTTATCGCCTGGGGCAGAACGATCTTGGTCATGGTGTGGGAGGCGGTCATGCCCAGCGACCTTGCGGCCTCGGTCTGGCCCTTGTCAACGGAGTTGATGCCTCCGCGTATTATCTCGGAAACGTAGGCGCTGGAGTTGAGTATCAGAGCTATCAGCACGTACACTTCCTTGGATACGTTGTTTAAGGCCGGTATCGCGATGGGGATGAAGAAGTAGGCTATGTACATCTGCACCAGCAGCGGGGTGCCGCGGAGCACGTTCACATATACCGTCGCTATGGTGTTGAGGATCTTGCTCTTGGAGAGGTTGATCAGGGCTACGAAGGCTCCCAGTATGCTGCCCAATGACACGGCGATGAAGGCATATTTAAGGGTGCCTACGGTACCTCTTAAGAAGATCGGCCAGTAAGTTTTGAAGACCTCTATGAGGCCAGGTCCGAGACCCATGTCATATCCCCCTTACTTCTCGTCGAAGCACAGGATCTGGTCTTCAACATACATCTGCTGCAGGGAGCCGGCCTGGGCGAGGATGTGCTTGCCCTGGAAGTCCTTGAGCTCCTTGTACTGATCCTTGGTCTTGGCGGGTACTATGAGGGTGTGGAAGGATACGTCGTCGTCCCCGACATAGCCGATGGAGAGCTCGAAGGACTGCTCGCGGTCTTCCTTCCAGCCGAAGCCGGACATTGCCATGTCGACCTTACCGGTATCGACTGCGGTGAGAACGGCGCTGAAGTCCATGGTCTCGATCTGGAGCTTGACGCCCAGGCAGTCGGCGATGTACTTGGCCATCATCATCTCGCTGCCCCAGATGACGCCCTTGTCGTCGATCCACTCGGCGGCGGGATAGTCGGGAGAGGTCGCAATGGTCAGGACACCCTTGTCGAGGACGCTCTTGAGGACTCCGCTGGCCTTGGAGAGGTCGAGGGTCGGCTTCTCAAGCTCGCTGGTGTCGAGCAGGTAGTTGAAGTCTTCATCGGGGTTGTCTTTGCCTTCGAATACGTCGTAGTCGCCTACGATGGCGATGGCGCTCTCATCTTCGGTGCCGGACTGGATCTTGGCCTGGGCGACCCACCAGGTGTAGTAGGTGTCGGTGTAGCCTTCGGGAACGTGGCCGCTGGGAGTGGTGGTGGCGACGGTCAGGATCTTGTTGACGGCTTCGATGAGAGAGGTCTCACCCTTCTTGGCGGCGGCCACGTTTCCTTCGTGGATGCCGTACATTGTCAGGTCGAAGTTGATGCCGGTCATGGCGAAGGCGCCGTCGGACTGGTTGACGTAGTTCTGGGCGGTGGTTCCGTCGAGGGCGACGGCGTCGCACTTTCCTGCGGCCAGGGACAGAATGGCCTGGTCGAGGGTGGATACCAGCTCAAGGTTGGTCTTGGTGGATTTCTTCTCTCCGCAGCCGGCGAAGCTGAGGATCATTAATGCTGCGAGAGCGATGGCGATGAACTTTTTCATTGTGGTCTCCTTGGTGTGAATAATTGTTATGCGCTTTGTTTTATTCATTTTGCAGCTTTTTCTCGCTACGTGAATGATTATATGACCGATATTCTGCATAATCAATGATATGTTCTGCATAATATGCTTGTTTTTCGTGGCTTTTTAAAGAATATATGAATATTTTGTGCTTTTTTCGAGCTTTTCAAGTGAAGGGCCGGGCAGCTCGACGCTGCATAATATACATTGTATGCATTTAATCATTAATATTATGCACAGAGAAAGACTCTCTCCTTCCCTTTCGCGCTTTAAATCTCCCCGCGAAGGGGATATAATCAGACAAAACAGCGGCGAAAAGGCGGAAGGACCATGAAAAGCGAAGAAAAGATCCCTTTCATAACAAAAGAGCAGGCCGAGGAGATCTCCGAAAGCTTCCCCACCCCCTTCTACATCTACGACGAGAAGGCTATCAGGGAGAACGCTGGGAAGATCAAAGAGGCCTTCAGCTGGAACAAAGGCTTTAAGGAGTATTTCGCCGTAAAGGCAGCTCCCACGCCGGGCATACTGAAGATACTTAAGGAAGAAGGCTTCGGCACCGACTGCTCTTCCCTCACCGAGCTCATGCTCTCTGAGCGCTGCGGCTTTAAAGGCAGGGAGATAATGTTCACCAGCAACGACACCCCGGCCGAAGAGTTTAAGAAGGCTCAGGAGCTGGGCGCCGTTGTGACCCTTGACGATATAACGCTGGTGGATTTCCTTAAGGAGAGCTGCGAAAAGCTGCCCGAGGCCGTCGCCTGCCGCTTTAATCCCGGCGGGGTCTTCGTGCTGGGCGAATCCAAGGAAGGCTTTCAGACCATGGACGAGCCGGGCAAGGCCAAGTACGGCATGACTCCGCAGCAGGTGACCGAGGCCTACCGCCGCCTTGCGGCCATGGGAGTAAAGGAACTGGGCCTTCACGCCTTTCTTGCTTCCTCCACCCTGTCCAACGACTATTTTCCTGCCCTGGCCTCCATACTCTTCAGGCTGGCTGTCCGCCTGAAGGAAGAGACAGGCCTCAGGACCTCGTTCATAAACCTTTCCGGCGGCATAGGCATACCCTACCTCCCCGGCCAGAGCAGGAACGACATCGCCGCCATAGGAGAAGGGGTTAGAAAAGCCTTCGAGGAGATACTGATCCCCGCGGGTCTGGGCGATGTGAGGCTCTTCGCCGAGCTGGGGCGCTTTGTCACCGGCCCCTACGGAGCCCTTATCACCAGGGTCATCCACGAGAAGCATATATATAAGGAATACTTGGGAGTGGACGCCTGCGCGGCGAACCTCATGCGTCCCGCCATGTACGGGGCCTACCACCACATCACGGTGCTGGGAAAAGAAAACGAGCCCAAAGACTTCATGTACGACGTCGCCGGATCCCTCTGCGAGAACAACGACAAGTTCGCAGTCGACAGGATGCTCCCGAAGACCCTGCCCGGCGACCTCCTCTTCATACACGACGCCGGAGCCCACGGCTTTTCCATGGGCTACAATTACAACGGCAAGCTGCGCTCCGCGGAGCTGCTTTTAAGAGAAGACGGCAGCGTCAGCCTCATGAGAAGGGCCGAGACCCCCGAGGACTACTTCGCGACCATGATATTTTAGCGGGGCGTATCCCAGTAGCCCTGCCGGCCTTTAAACATTAAAAAACTGCCCCTTAAGGGCAGTTTTTCGTTGTTTCTTTGATCAGGCTTCAGTCGTATATCTTCTTTGCCTTGAGACGCTTGGGCTCCAGGGGCTCGGCCAGGTACTCCCTGCCGTTCTTCTTAAGGCCCAGGTAGACCAGCTTCTTCATTATGTCGTAGATGACGGCGTAGAGAGGCACTCCTATGATGAGGCCTATGAAGCCGAAGATGCCGCCGAAGAGTATGATGGCGATGAGCACCGAGAAGCCGGAAAGGCCGGTGCTGTTGCCTAGGATCTTGGGCCCTATGATGTTCCCGTCAACCTGCTGCAGCACTATTATGAAGATGATGAAGATCAGGCACTTGGGCGGGTCCTCGATGAGTATGAGCAGAGACATGGGCACAGCTCCGAAGTAGGGGCCGAAGACCGGTATGATGTTGGTCATGCCTATGACGGCCGATACCAGCAGGGCGCTGGGCATCTTCGCTATGAGGCAGAAGATGTAGCAGATCACGCCGATTATGGCCGAATCCACCAGCTTTCCGCTCATGAAGCCCGAGAACATGCGGTCGGCGAAGCGGAACTCCTCGCTTATTATGTCGGCCCACTTGGGAGGAAGGGCGGCGTTGAGTATCATCCTCGCCCTTCTGGCCACGTTCCTTCTGGCGAACAGGGCATAGACTGAGACCACTATGCCGATAATGATGTCCTTGATGCTTATGACCACGGTCCAGACGCCGGTCCCCACGCTGCCTATCAGATTGGTCATCTTTGGCAGTATGCTGTTCTTCAGCCAGCCCGAAAAGCCTTCGCTGAGGCTTCCGGTGAATGACTCCAGATACTCCAGGGCCTCGGGATTGTCCTTCATGATGGTCTCGGCCTTTTCCACCAGGGCCTCGGCCTTGTCGGGCACCGTGTTGCTCAGAGTCACCAGGCTGTAGTACATCTGGGGAACTATCATTATTATAATAAAGTAGACTATGAGCAGGCCGAATATCATGGAGAATACTACGGACAGCAACTTGTTCAGCTTTCCGTACTTTCCTCTGAAGAGCCTGTCGAACCACTTCTCCAGCCTTCTGCACACGGGCATCAGCAGGTAGGCGATGATGAAGCCTATGACCACGGGCCTCATGATGGAGATGAACTTGTTTATGGTCCCTCCTATGCCCCTGGCCCTGTAGAGCACAAAGAAGAAGAGGATGGCAATGCAAAAGGCACCGGCTTCCGCCAGCATCGATTTCACATATGGGCTTTTGATCCTCTTCTTCTCTTCCATTTAACTTTTGTTTCCGGTATTATGCCGCTTTTCCTACCACTCGGCGTTGAACACGTACTTGTCCAGACGGTCGAAGGCGTCCTGCACCCTGGAGAGGGGCAGAGCCAGATTCATTCTGATGCCGTTCTTGAGGAAGAAGGCTTCGCCGTTCTGCCAGCCTACGCCGAACTCGAGCGCTCTGTCGTAGAGCTCCTCGAAGGTCTTGCCGTGAGCCTCGAGCCACTTGGTGGTGTCGAGGAGCAGCAGATAGGTGCCCTGGGGCTTGATGATCTCCACTCCGTCGAAATGGGCCTGGATGTAGTTGTAGCCGTAGTTGACGTTGGTGGTCAGGACCTGGCAGAGCTCGTCGACCCACTCGTAGCCTTCCTTCTTGTAGGCGCCGATGAGGGCGTGCATGGAGAGCACGTTCATGGAGTTGTAGTGGGAGAGGGAGCTTTCCTTGCGGATGCGGTCTCTCAGGTACTTGTTGTAGATGATGTGGTAGCTGCCGATGAGTCCGGCCAGGTTGAAGGTCTTGGAGGGAGCGTAGAATGCGACGGTCCTCATGCGGGCGTCCTCGCTGACGCTCTGAGTGGGGATGTGCTTGTGGCCTTCCAGGATCAGGTCGGCCCAGATCTCGTCGGAGATCACGTAGCAGTCGTTGGCCTTGTAGACTTCCATGGCCTTCTCGATCTCCCACTTCTCCCAGACGCGGCCGGTGGGGTTATGGGGCGAGCAGAAGATGGCCACATGGATGCTCTGCTCTTTGAGCATCTTGTCCATAAGGTCGAAGTCCATCCTCCAGACGTTGTTCTCGTCCTTGTAGAGGGGGCAGTGGACGGCTTCCCAGCCGTTGTTCTTGAGAGTGCCGGTGAAGCCCACGTATACGGGGGAGTGGACCAGCACCTTGCCGCCCTGCTCGCAGAGCACTCTGAGGGCGCTGGCGACGCCGCCCAGGACGCCATTCTCATAGCCTATGCACTCGGCGGTGAGGCCTTCGACGCCGTTTCTTTCCTTCTGCCACTTGATGATGCTGTCGAAATACTCCTTGCGGGGAGCGAAATAACCGTAGGTGGTGTGCTTAGTCCTTTCGATGACCGCTTCGGGTATGGTCGGGCAGGCCTTGAAGTTCATGTCGGCGACCCACATGGGGATGAAATCAAAACCTTCTCTGAGCTTTATACCTTTTGCGACGTAGGGGCTTCCCCATCCTCCGCTGGGCCACTCGGTGGCAACTGCATCTTCCCTGGGGAAAATGCTGGTAAAATCGTATTTCATGTCTTTCTCCTTATGACGCGCAGGGGACGAGAGCCCCTTTCGCAAATTATTACTTATACAAAATTTATTATATACTTATTTTACCGCCTCGTCCATAACCCTTAGGACGTTGCCGAAGAAAAACTTGTCCAGCTCCGCCTCGGTGAAGCCTTCCTTCTTGATGGCGTCCGCCAGTTTATAGAGCTGGGTGCAGTCCTCCATCTCGAAGATGCCGCCGGTGCCGTCAAAATCCGAGCCCATGGCGACGGTGTCGGTGCCGGCCAGGTCGGCGATGTAGCGTATGTGCTTTGCCATCTCGGCGACGCGGCTGTTCTTATCGGTGATGTCTCCGTTGAGGAAGGCCGGGCAGACGTTGAGTCCGGTGACTCCGCCAGCCTTGGCGAGAAGCCTCAGCTGGTCGTCCTTCAGGTTCCTTCTGTGGGGGGAGAGGGTCCTGGCGTTGGAGTGGCTGGCTATGAAGGGCTTGGCGCAGATCGACGCGACGTCGTAGAAGCCTCCGTCGGAGAGGTGGGAGACGTCCACCAACATGCCTATCTCCTGCATGAACTGTATGGCCTCTTTGCCGAAAGGCTTGAGACCCTTCATCATGTTCACGGGATCGTCGCTGTTGGGGAAGCCGAAGCAGTTCTCGTAATTCCAGGTAAGGGAGAGAGCCCTCACGCCCATGTCGTAGAAGGACTTGAGTATGTCGAAGCTTCCCTTGACCGCCCTGCCGTCCTCCATGGTGAGCACGGCGGAGGTGAGGCCCTTCGCCCAGTTGGCCCTGATGTCGGAAGCGGTGCAGGCCTTGGCGGCAACGTCGGGATGGGCCTTAAGGCTCGTCTCAAAGATCCTTACGCAGCCTTCGATGTAGGCGTCGTCGGTGAACTCGCCGGAGAGCCCCATCTCGGGCAAGGACTCGGGGCTGGGCATGTAGATGGCGAAGAACTGGGCCATGGCTCCGGCTTCCTTCATTCTCTTGAAGTCGACCTGGCCCGGTCTTTCAAACAGGTCCTCATGATGGTCGAAGTAGGACTTCATCAGAGTATCGCAGTGCATGTCGATGCATCTGGAGAGCATTTTGTTTTCCTCCTTATGTCAAATATACAAAAAGCGCCGAGAAAAACTCGGCGCTGTGAAAGCGTTCTTACTTGAGAGCGTCCTTGGCGACCTGGGCCAGCTGGGCGAAGCCGTTGGCGTCGTTGATGGCCATCTCGGAGAGCATCTTCCTGTTGATCTCAACGCCGGCGAGCTTGAGGCCGTTCATCATTCTACTGTATGAAAGACCGTTCATCCTGGCGGCAGCGTTGATCCTCTGGATCCAGAGCTTTCTGTATTCTCTCTTCCTGAGCTTGCGGCCCATCTGGGCGGAGCGCAGAGCCCTCATGACGGCGGGATTGGCCGCGGAGAAGATCTTGTGCTTGGAGCCGTAGTAGCCCTTAGCCAGCTTCAGGATCTTGTTATGCTTTTTCTTGGCGTTTAAACCCTTCTTAACTCTTGCCATTGTTCTTTACCTCCTACTTTCCGATCAGTACGCTCTTGATTCTCTTGGTGTCCGCGTGAGTCAGAACAGTGGCCTTACGCAGGTTCATGACCCTCTTGGGGGTCTTCTTTGCGGTCTTATGGCTCTTGTAAGCCTTGTTTCTCTTAACCTTGCCGGTACCGGTCAGTTTGAATCTCTTCATTGCCCCTCTGTGGGACTTCATCTTGTTCTTTGCCATTTCTGAATCCTTCCTGATTTATTCCTGAGCTGACTGCGCCTCTTCGGCCGCCTTCTTTTTGGCTGCCTTGGCTTCCTTCTCTTTTTCCTTCTCGGTCTTGGGCGCGATTATCATGGACATGTTGCGGCCTTCGAGAATGGGCTGCTTCTCGATGCGTCCCAGATCCTTGACCATGTCGCAGAACCTGAGCATGTTCTCTCTGCCCTTGTCCACGTAACCCATCTCTCTGCCCCTGAAGCGCATGCTGATCTTGACCTTGTCGCCTCCCTCGAGGAACTTGGCCGCGAGCACCGCCTTGGTATCGAGATCGTGCTCTTCGGTGAAGATGCCCAGGCGAAGCTCCTTGACCTCCATGGTCTTCTGCTTCTTCTTGGCGTCCTTTTCCTTCTTCTGCTGATCGTAGCGGTACTTGCCGTAGTCCATGATCCTGCAGACCGGGGGAGCCGCGTTGGGCGAGATGTTCACCAGATCGAGATTGGCGTCGGCAGCCTGCTGCAGAGCCTCCCTGATGGAAACGATGCCCACCTGGTTTCCTTCGGCGTCGATGAGTCTGACCTCTTTTGCGCGAATTTCTTCGTTTATGAGAGCTTCCTTGCTAATGGTTTTAGACCTCCGTAAAATAGAAAAAAGCGGCGCACAAGCTCCGCTGTCAAAAAAACTGCCCCTAAGAGCGGTCCTTATGAGCCCTTTCGGCTGAGCCTTGGGGCGAGAAGCGGATGACTTCTGCTTGATACGGCAGATAATTTATCATCCTTCCCGCCCCTTGTCAAGGCTGTTTTTGCTGAAATTTCAATATTTCAGGGCTTTTTTTGCCGTTTATTTGGCCACTATGGTGTAAATGCGTCCCTTGACGTACTTTTCCATGGCGACCTTCTTGCCCTCGGTAAACTTCTGCACCGCTTCGATGGCCCAGGCCTTTGCCTTTACCGACTCGGCGTCCTCGTCCTCGGTGACGAAGATCGTGCCTCTCAGCTTTCCGTTGACCTGTACCGCGATCTCTATGGTATCGTCCTTGGCCTTTTCCTCCGACCAGACGGGCCAGGGCTCGTAGGCGATGGTGTCCTCATGGCCCAGCTGCTGCCAGAGCTCTTCTCCGATATGGGGGCAGATGCAGGAGAGCATCTTTACCAGGCCTTCGGCGTATTCCTTCGGGCACTTGCCGGCCTTGTAGGCCTCGTTCATGAAGATCATCATCTGGCTGATGGCGGTGTTGAAGCGCAGGGCCTCGAAGTCTTCGGTGACCTTCTTCACGGTCTGGTGGTATACCCTCTCGAGCCTCGTATCCTCGCTTCCGCAGAGGTTCTCCGGCTCGGTGATGAAGTTCCAGACCCTTGAGAGGAACCTTCTCGCGCCTTCGACGCCGTTCTTGTTCCAGGGCTTGGAGACCTCCAGAGGTCCCATGAACATCTCGTAGAGCCTTAAGGTGTCGGCGCCGTAATCCCTTACGATGTCGCTGGGATTGACCACGAACTCGGGGAAGCGCTTGCCCATCTTGATGCCGTTCTCGCCCAGTATCATGCCCTGGTGGACCAGCTTCTTAAAGGGTTCCTTTACCGGCGAGAGGCCGTTGTCGTAGAGGAAGCGGTTCCAGATGCGGGAGTACATTAGATGGCCCACGGCGTGCTCGGGGCCTCCGATGTAAAGGTCTACGGGCATCCAGTGCCTGAGGAGCTCCTGGTCGGCGAACTCCCTGTCGTTGTTGGGGTCTATGTAGCGCAGGAAATACCAGCTGGAGCCGGCGGAGCCGGGCATGGTCGAGGTCTCCCTCGTTCCCTTCACTCCGTTCCTGTCGTACTTCTTCCACTCGGTCGCGTTCTCAAGAGGCGCTCTGCCGTTTCTTCCCTTGTAATCCTCCATCTCGGGCAGGATCAGAGGCAGCTCATCGTCGGGCAGCACATAGATCCCTCCGTCCTCGGTGTGGACCACGGGCACGGGCTCGCCCCAGTAGCGCTGGCGGGCGAATATCCACTCCCTGAAATGGTAGTTAATCGTGCGCTTTGCGACGCCCATCTTTTCGAGCTTTGCGGTGATCGCTTCCTTCGCGTCTTCCACCACCATGCCGTCAAACTCGGCGGAATTCATCAGGTGGCAGCCCTTGCCCAGGTAATCGTACTTTTCGAAGGCCTTTTCGGATACGTCGGCCCCGTCTATGACCTGGCGCATGGGTATACCGTAGAAGGTCGCGTACTCGAAGTCTCTCTGGTCGTGGCTGGGCACCGCCATGACGGCGCCGGTGCCGTAGCTGGCCAGGACGAAGTCGCCGATGAAGACGGGGACCTCATCTCCGTTGACCGGATTGACGGCGTAGACTCCCTCGAGCCTGCAGCCGGACTTGCCCTTGTTGAGCTCGGTGCGGTCCATGTCGTTCTTCTTCTTGGTCTCGTCGATGTAGGCCAATACTTCTTCTTTATTCTTGATGCGGTCCATCAGGCCCTGGACTATGTCC
>JAFRWQ010000216.1 GCA_017437925.1 Bacillota bacterium | reverse complement strand
GAGGCGGTCGCCGAGCTGGTCTCCTGCGGGGCCAAAGCCGCGAGCCTTAAGGAGATAGGGGAGAAATGCGGCGTGATATTCCTCTGCCTTCCCAGCGGGGCCATATCAAAGCAGGTCCTCTTCGGAGAAAACGGGGTCGCTTCGGGCCTCGCCCCGGGTAAGCTGGTCTGCGATCCCAGCTCAGTGACTCCGGACGAGAGCGTATACTGCCATGATGAGCTGGCGAAGATAGGAGCCGGCTTCATGGACGCCCCCATCTCGGGAGGAGAGCCCGGCGCGGTAGCGGCGACCCTCGCGATCATGTGCGGAGGTTCCGAAGAAGATTTCAAGCGCCTGCTTCCCTTCTTTGAGATCATAGGCAGCAGCGCCGTCCTCATAGGAGGACCCGGCTCCGGCTCAGTCACCAAGCTGGCCAACCAGATCATAGTCAACATGAACATTGCCGCCGTCAGCGAGGCCCTCGTCCTGGCCGAAAAGTGCGGCGCCGACCCCGAAAAGGTCTACAGGGCCATAAGGGGAGGGCTGGCCGGCTCCGCCGTCCTCGACGCCAAGGCTCCCATGATGTACGAGCGCAATTTCAAGGCCGGAGGCAAGATATCCATCAACCACAAGGACCTTAAGAACGTCATGAACACCGCCATCGCCAACTCGGTGCCCCTGCCCATGACCGCGGAGCTCTACCAGGTCTACCAGACCATGATGGTAAACGGCCATCAGGACGAAGACCACAGCGCCATAGTGCAGTACTTCGAGAAGCTGGCAGGCGTCGAAGTGAAAAAGCTTTAGGAGCAGGCAATGCTTTATTCTGAAGTTTTAAAACGGTACAAAATGCCCGACGGGGCTCTGATCGAAAGGCTCCTCGCCGAAGAACTGGCGAAGAGCGCCATAAAGATAGTGGTCCTTGACGACGACCCCACCGGGGTCCAGTCGGTCCACGGCATCTCGGTCTACACCCGCTGGGATTATGAGAGCATGCTGCGGGGCTTTGAAGAGGAGGGAAGGCTCTTCTACGTTCTCACCAATTCAAGGGGCATGACCCCGGCTGTGACCGAAAAGGTCCACAGCGACGCCGCGGGAGCCATAGCGGAGGCCTCGAAAAAGACCGGGAAGCCCTACATCATCATGAGCCGCTCCGACTCCACCCTCAGGGGTCATTACCCCCTCGAGACCCGGGTCCTCTACGGGCGCATGAAGGAAGACGGCATCCCGGTGGACGGCGAGATACTCTGCCCCTTCTTTAAGAACGGCGGCCGCTTCACAATAGGCAACGTCCACTACGTGAAGCAGGGTGACGAGCTGGTCCCCGCCGCCATGACCGAATTCGCCAAAGACCCCAGCTTCGGCTACACCCGCTCCGACATACCCGGCTACATAGAGGAGAAGACCGGGGGAGCCTTTAAGGCGGAAGATGTGACCTGCATAAGCCTCGAAGAGCTGAGAAGCCTTGATCTTGAAGGTATAGAGGCAAAGCTCAGGGCAGTCGCGGGCTTCAATAAAGTCTGCGTCAATGCTCTGGACCTCTGCGACATCGAGGTCTTTGTCATAGCTCTCATGAGGGTCATGGCCGAGGGCAAGCGCTTCATGTTCAGGACCGCCGCCGACCTGGTCAAGG
>JAFRWQ010000215.1 GCA_017437925.1 Bacillota bacterium | reverse complement strand
TTCGGCACCGGCGAGTTCTTCAAGCTCGACACCCTCAAAAAGAACGGAATAAAGGTCGTCATAATCACGGTGGCCGAAGCCATGGCGGCTTCTGCCGCTGTCTTCATACTGACCTTCTTCATACTGGGCCTGCCCCTGCCCTTCTCCGTGGTGCTGGCGGCCCTGGCCTCGGCAACGGCCCCGGCCTCGACCATGATGACCATAAGGCAGACCGGTTCCAAGGGCGATTTCGTCGACACTCTGCTTCAGGTCGTGGCCCTCGACGACGTCGTCGGCCTCATAGCCTACAGCACAGCCATCTCGGTCGCCCTCGCATCTATGACGGGTCAGGCGATAAACGTCATGAGCATCGTAAAGCCCCTGCTCATAAACCTGGGGATAATGGCCCTGGGCGGCCTCTTCGGCGTGCTGCTCAAGCTGCTGCTTCCAGAAAAGCGCACCACCGACAACAGGCTCATAGTCTCCATCGCCACTCTCTTCGCCTTCTGCGGAGTCTGCGCCGCCCTCGACGTCTCGCCCCTTCTGGGCTGCATGTCCATGGGCACCGTCTACATGAACATGTCCGACGACGACAGGCTCTTCAAGCAGCTCAACTACTTCAGCCCCCCGGTGCTGCTGCTCTTCTTCGTGAGATCGGGCCTCAACTTCAGGCTAGAGATGCTCACCGACATGGAGTCGGCCATAAGCGGCGTGCCCCTTCTCCTCATAGGAGTGCTCTACTTCATCGTGAGGATACTGGGCAAGTACGCGGGAGCCTGGGGAGGCTGCTTCGCCGTGGGTAAAGCCCCCCTCGTCAGGAACTACCTGGGCCTCGCCCTGGTGCCCCAGGCGGGCGTCGCCATAGGCCTCGCGGCCCTGGGAGCCCGCACCCTGGGAGGCCGGACCGGCACGGCCCTTGAAACGATAATACTCGCGTCCAGCGTGCTCTACGAGCTCATAGGCCCCGCCTGCGCCAAGCTCTCCCTCTACCTCTCCCGCTCCTACACCAACGAACTGGAGGAGGCCGTCCCCGTCACCGACGCGGAAGCCGAGGGCAAGACCGAAGTCGAGCTGCTCATAGAGCGCATTCAGAAGATACAGCAGGAGATCCCCGCCCACAGCGTCGGCAGCGAGCTTGAGGACGAGCAGGCCTTCAACGAGGCCGCCGAGCAGTTCCACGCCTACAACAACCGCTGGCAGAGCAGAGGGAGAAGAAGATAAACGGCCGGGCCCCGGCCCGCCGGACAGGAGGTCAAAATGTATTACGATCCCATAGGAAAATTCCTCGGACCCTGGTCCGAGCAGCTGTGCACCGCCTCCATCGCCTTCAGGGTGGTGATATCGGTGATCTTCGCTGCCATCATAGGCTGCGAAAGATCCAGCAAGCGCCATGCGGCGGGCCTTCGCACCTTCATACTGGTGTCCCTGAGCTCGACAGGCGCCATGCTCCTGGACCAGCTCCTCTTCGCCGACAGCTCGACCCACTCCTTCGGCCTATCCTCGGCCGCCATCGTGGGAGTCGCCATCATAAGCATAAACTGTGTGCTCTACAGCTCCCGCAGCCAGATCAAGGGCCTCACCACCGGCTCGGGCCTTTGGGCGACCTGCATCATCGGGATCGCCTGCGGCGCAGGCTACTATACCGTAACACTTTTTATGTTTATCGCCTTTTACTGCAGCCTGGCGGCCTTCCCGGCCTTCGAGACCTACCTCAAAAACCGTTCCAACCACTTCGAGGTGCACATAGAGCTGACCAATCCCTCCTACCTTCAGGACTTCGTGAGCACCGTGAGAAAGCTGGGCCTTTCCATAGACGACATCGAAGCCAACCCGGCCTACGCGGGCTCGGGGCTTTCGGTGTATTCGGTCATGCTGACCCTGCGCAGCCCGGAGCTTAAGAAATACAAGACCCATGAAGAAATAATCCAGGCCCTTTCGAGCCTGGACTACATCTACCATATTGAAGAGATCGAGTAAAACTAGAGTTTATACGTCTTCGGCTTCGAATAGCGGTGGTTCGTTACCACCGTTATTTCTTTTGCCGTAAGATCGTAGACCGCCGACCACAGAGTATTGCTCTTGCCCTTGCTTCCGGAAGGCTGCCTTACCATGCGCAGGACCTCCATAACGTCGCGCTTTTCAAGCTTTCCTTCCCTGTAATCCAGCACGGACTCTATGACCGCGTAGCGCTCCTTGCCGCCGCCCTTCTTCCTCATGCCTTTGGACAGGAAGAAGTTGGTCACCAGAGGAGTCTCGATGACGTTGAGCTCGTTGTGAGCGTACTCAAAGACCTTGGACACGCCGGTGGAGTCGACCACGAAGAAGTGGTAATCGTTGTTCTCGATGGGGGACTGCATGTCGTAGGACCTGAATATATCTTCAGCCTCCTGTACGCTGTGCGCCCTGTCGAGGACCGTCCTGATCATGGATGTGGTTATGACCTTGCGCTTGCCGGTATCCTGAGAGGTGCTTGCTCTTCTGAGCTGCAGGACCGCTATGAATACCCCCGCCTCGTTCATACCGTCCATGTTGAAGAAGGGAGCGGTTACAGCCGCCGAGATGTCGGTCTTCCCGTCGCAGAGGGACCCCGCCTTCATGTTGGAAAAGCCCAGGTCGGTGAGGCCTATGGTCTTAAGCTCTCCGGGGCTTTGGGTCCTTAAGAGTATGGAGAACAGAGGATGGGTAAAGTCGAAGTTCCTTCCCACCAGCACGTGTCCCCTCCTGTCTTTTGCGATAAAGGCGGAGCAGCCGGCGCCGAAGCCCGTGCCCTCCAGATCTTCCGTAATGAAGATCTTTGACAGCAGCTTCTCGAAGTCGGCCACCGTGAAATGATCCTCCGAAAGGACCTGGTCCAGGCGGTCTGAGGCGCTGTAATCCATGGTATAGAAGCTTCCGTCGCCCCAGACGTCCTCAAGGGTCTTAAGGCTCCTGATGAGTTCCTTATCTTTAACGAATTTTGCCGGGTTTGACATGGTGAAGTCCTCTCTTTCTTTCACGCACTATATTACCACAGAGCGGTCCATGAATAAACACTATTTAACAATACAAAACGCGCGAAAAAAGAGCAGCCCCGAAGGACTGCTCCGTTAAACACTGTTACTCTTTTACGACTATGCCCTCGAGTATCTTTTCCCTTGAGCGGCGCTTGGGGTCTACCTTCAGCTGGATCCTGCCGACTATGGCGGTCAGCACGGCCTCCATGATGAAGTAGAGGACCGCGACGGCGATGAGGGCGAAGAAGGCCAGATAGGTGCGGCTCCTGACCAGGTCGCCCATCTTGGTAAGATCCATGACCGCGATGTAGCCCACGACCGAGGTCTCCTTGATGAGAGAAACCACATTGCTCTTGTATATGGGCAGGAAGTGCTGTGCCGCCTGGGGCAGGAGCACCTTGAAGAAGCTCTGGCTGTCGCTGTAGCCCAGGGCGGTCGCGGCTTCGAACTGCCCCCTGCTGATGGCCCCGAATCCGACTTTAAGCATTCCGTACATTCCGCAGCCGAAGATGAAGCTGAAGCCGATGATGGAGATCCAGGTGCCGCTGATGTGGGCGCTGCCGAAGATCACGAAGGACAGTATCATGAGGAACACTACGGTGGGTATGCCCTCGATGAGCCAGTTGAAGAAATTGGTGATCTTGTTGGCGACCTTGTTGCCGTGGCGGCAGGCCATGTAGGCGGCAAAGCCCAGGGCAGTACCGAAGATGACAGAGGCGAAGGTGATGAAGAGGGTGCGCCCCATACCTTCGGCGAAGAGCTTCCAGCGGCCTTCCCTTAAAAAGGTCTTGTTGAAGGCGTCGGTCATGCGCTCGACGAAGCCGACCTCGCTCTCATACTCGCCCTCGACCACGAATACCAGGTCGCAGACGTAGTAGGGATCGGTGAGGACCGAGGCCTCCGCCCTCTCCTCGTCCACGACTATGTTCATGCCGAAATCGTACTTGCCCATGATGGCTCCGGGAGCGATGGAGTCGAACTCCATGGCCCAGAAATCCCACTGGTAGCCGTACTCGGCGCAGAAGTTCATCATGAACTCCACGTCGTAGCCGGAGAACTCGCCGTTGCTTTCAAAGGAGAAGGGTTCGTATCCGCCTTCGATGGCTATGATGACGGTGCCGTTCTCTCCGGTGGTCTCGGGTACGGTCTCGATATGGCAGGTGTTGGGGTTCCAGTTCTTTACCCAGTAATCGTAAAGGCTGTCGAGCCAGCCGCTCTCCTTGCCTTTTGCGATGAACTCCTGCATCTCGGAAAAGAGCCTGTCCTGCTTGTCGTTGTTTCCTATGATGACGGCAAACTCGCTCATGCCTGCCTTTTCCTCGAGGCGCATGAGCTCGGGATGCTCGTAATGCTGGGCGTAAAAGCCCACTTCCTCGATGAGGTAGGCGTCGATCAGGTTGTTCTCAAGGGCCGGGATCATGTCGTTGGGCATCTTGTAGTAGGCCCACTCCTCCCCTTCGATCTCGTCCTTGATCTCGTCTTCGTAGAGGACGCCGGTCTGGACGCCTATCTTCTTTCCGTCCAGCTGTTTGATGGTGGTGATGCCGTTCTTGGGCTCCATCTCCCCTTCCGCGAAGGAAACTGCGGAGAAGAGCATGAGGGCGCAGAGCGCGAAAGCAAATACTCTGAAGATATTCTTTTTCATGGCTAGTCCTCCCATCTCAGGCTGATGGCGGTGTGGTTGTTGTACCACTTGGGCGAATCCTCGAGCACTTCGTCGATGACGGTGGTCGTGGGCTCCTGCAGTATGGAGTTGAAGAGCACGTTCTCGGAGGTGTTGATGTCGTAGTGCTCGCCTGCGTACTTGAGCTCCAGGGTCAGCACGTCGCTCTTCTCGGAGTAATCGATGCTGGCGTAGATGTTGGGCTCGCCTTCGAATCCGAAGATGTTGTTGACGCAGATCTCTTCGAGGGCGATCTGGATCTTTGAAGTACGGTCGTTCTCGATGAGGAGCTTTTCGGCGTAGGCCTGAAGCTCGGCGGCAAGAGCCTCGAAGTCGAAGTCCCTGCTCTCTATCCTGTAGGAGAGGGAGCTGAGGCGCTTGATGAAGCGTATGGTCTTCTCCTTCTTCGGATGCTCGAAGATCTCCTTGGGAGTACCTTCCTCGTAGATGTTTCCGCCGTCCATGAAGAGGACCCTGTTGGAGATCTTCTTGGCGAAGTCCATCTCGTGGGTCACTATCATCATGGTGCGGCCGGTCTTGGCTATCATGCGTATGATTGACTGGACCTCGCCTATCATGGAGGGGTCGAGGGCCGTGG
>JAFRWQ010000214.1 GCA_017437925.1 Bacillota bacterium | reverse complement strand
GGGCTTTGACCCCGTTTTTCACGTCTGCGCGGGAGGAGTCATGCTGGCTGCGGTCTTCATGGCCACCGACCCGGTCACAAGCCCTCAGCTTAAAAGCGGCAAACTCATCTACGGCATAGGCTGCGGCTTCCTCACCATGTACCTGAGGGCCTATACCTCCTACCCCGAAGGGATCACCTCCGCCATGCTGCTGATGAACGCCCTCACTCCCCAGATAGACAGGCTGACCGTGGGGCTGCGCCTCAGGAAAGCGGCCGGAAGGGAGAAGAGCGATGGCTAAAAGCAAAAGCCCCTTATCGTCCGCAGCGGTGCTCTGCTCCATAGTCCTGGTTGCCTGCATGCTCATGACCCTGTGCTACCAGGCCACCGCGGAGCGCATAGAAGAGAACCGGCTCCGCAAAGAGCAGGCCGCCATGCTTGACCTCCTCCCCGAGGCCGACAGCTTCGCACCCCTCCCCGCCAACCTGGTCGAGGGAGTCAGCGAGATCTACGAAGCCGCCAACAAGGCCGGCTGGGTTGTCATAAGCAGCGCCAACGGATACCGGGGAAAGATCACCGTCATGACCGCCATAGACGCCTCCGGCGAGATAAGCGGAGTTAAAATACTTGATATAAGCGAAGAAGACGCCGGGATCGCGGCCAGAGTGAACCAGAACTCATATCTGAGCCAGTACGCCGGGGCCAAGAGCATAAGCTCCTCCGCCGCAAGATCCGGCGCCAAGCGCATAGACGCGGTGAGCGGAGCCACCTCCAGCTCGGCCGCGGTCTTCAGCTGCGTAAGCCTCGCCCTCATGCAGGTCCACGAAACGGAGGGCGGAGACATATAGATGGAAACCGGAAAAGGAAGAGAAATACTGCTTAACGGCTTCATATACGAGAACCCCCTGCTGATAACGGCCCTGGGGATCTGCCCCGCGCTCGCAGTGACGACCCAGGCGAGGACCGGCCTTGCCATGGGACTTTCGGTCCTGTTCGTTTCGGTATGCTCCAACCTGATGATATCGGCCTTAAAGAGGGTCATACCGAAAAGCGTCAGGATACCCTGCTACATGGTCATCATCGCGTCCTTCGTCACCATCGCAAGGACCATGATCACCGCCTACGTCCCGGCCCTTGAAAACAGCCTGGGCATATATCTGCCCCTGATGGTCGTCAACTGCGCCATCTTCGGAAGGGCGGAGAGCTTCGCCAGCAAAAACAGCATGATACGCTCGGTGCTGGACGGCATAGGGACCGGCCTCGGCTACACCCTGGCCCTGACCCTCATGGGAGTCGTAAGGGAAGCCTTCGGCTCGGGCAGCGTCTTCGGGATCCCTCTCGGAATATTGGGAGCCGTCCCCGTCACCCTCTTCCTCTTCGCCCCCGGAGGCCTCTTCACCCTGGGCTGCCTCATGGCCGCCGCGAGAAAGGTCATAAAAACGGGGTCCGAGACCTCGAACCGCAAAAAATGCGCCGGCTGCCCGGCTTCGGGAGCCTGCCCCATGAGCGGGAAGGGAGGCTGCGAGAGATGAGAGATTTCTTCTACATCGTGCTCGGCGCGGTCTTCGTCAACAACGTGGTGCTGGTAAAGACCCTGGGGATATGTCCCGCCGTGGGGACGCCTTCGGACAGGAAGGCCGTCCACGGTATGTCCCTCTCGGTCCTGCTCATCATGCTGCTGTCCACCGCCGCCTGCTGGACCGTATACCGCAAGGTGCTTCTGCCTTTTAAGGCCGAATACCTTGAGACCATAGTCTTCATGCTCATCATCGCGGCCCTGGTCCAGCTCTGCGAGATGCTGATGGAGCGCTTCTTCCCCGCCCTGAGAGAAAAGCTGGGCGTATATGTTGCCCTCACCGCCTCCAACTGTGCGGTGCTGGGGCTTCTGGAGCAGAACATATACGACGGAAGAGACCTGACCTACTCGATGATAAGCGCCCTGGGCACCGGCCTGGGTTTCTGGCTCGTCATGTTCCTCTTCGAGGGCATAAGGAGCCGCGTGGACGAAAGCGAGCTGCCCGAGAGCTTTAGGGGGATGCCCTCCTACCTGATCTCGGCGGCCATACTGGGACTGTCCTTCATGGGCTTCACCGGCCTTCTGGACGGCCTGTTTGGAATGTAGGCGAAGGAGGAAAAAGCATGGACATCTTTGCCGCCTCCGCCGTCATAGCCCTGGGACTGGGGATGATAATAAGCCTGGTCCTGATCATAGGATCGGCCGCGGCCAAAAGCAAGGCAAGCCCGGACACGGCGCCCGAAGCTTCGGCCGAAGAAAGCGCCGCGCCTCTTCAGAGGGCAGCGGTCACAGCCTGCACCGGCATAGACCAGATATGCGAAAAGAAGATGGACTACCAGGGTCCCGCCAGCTGCGCAGCGGCGGCAGCCCTGTTCGGAGGACCTTTAAGCTGCGCCTGGTCCTGCCTGGGCGGCGGAGACTGCGTGAACGCCTGCCCGAAAAAGGCCATAAGTCTCAGAAACGGCCTGGCCGTTGTCGAGCCTTCCCTCTGCGACGGCTGCGGGAAGTGCCTTGACACCTGCCCCAAGGGTCTGTTAAAGCTCATACCAAAGGGAAGGGCCTACGTTGGCTGCAGCCACAGGAGCGAGGGACCGGCCCCTCAGGAAGGGCTCTGCGAAGCCGGCTGCGACGGCTGCGGGCTCTGCACCGTGGTCTGCCCCAGGGGCGCCATACACAGCGACAGCAGGCTCGCCGTAATAGACTCCGAGGCCTGCGACGGCTGCGGGCTCTGCGTCAGGTCCTGTCCCAGGCATATTATAAGAATACTTTGATGAAGGAGCGAGCAGCCTATGGATGACGTTAAAATACTGATACCCCTGGTCCTGGCCTATCTGGCGCTGGTACTGATATTCCCCGTCAGAAGGGGAAAACAGCCTGCCCTGCCCTGGGTGCTCTCGGTGCTGGCCCAGGCCGCAACGGTATACTTTTTCAGAGATATCTCAGCTGAGGCGAAGGTCCTGCTGCCCGAACTTCTTGAAAGGTTCAGGCCCGACCTCTACCTGAGCGACAGCGACTGCGTCATAGGCGCCGCCGTCATCGCGGTCCTGGCCAACATACTCTTCATACTGCTGGTCAACGGCATATATCTGAGCGCCGAAAAGAACCGGGCGAAGCGGCAGGAGGATCTGAGACGCTCCTCCATGAGCGCCGAGGAAGCCGAAGAGGACGCCAAAGCGGAAAAGCTTCAGAAAGATATTGCGGCAGCCGCCATCAAGATCAATTCAGGCGGCGATGATATAAAAATAAGAACAGGAAAGTAAAAGGGAAAGGAGTTTTAAATGACCACTTTCACATTGAACAAGATGTCGGGCGGAGTCCCGGTGGTGGACGCGGAAAGCGGAGTCGTTTTCGGGGAGAGCTTTGTTCCCCTTTACGTGCGCGACAGCTTTAAGCTGGCGGGCATCGCGGCCCTGCAGGACGAAAAACCGGGCCTGCTCTTCGCTCCCTCCGAGATAGTCTTTATCAACAAGGTCTGCGCCCTCGTAAAGCAGGACAGGGACCACGCCGAGGGCGAGGCTTCGGACGAAGGCCTCGATTACGCTCCTCTGGAGGAGATCGCCGTCTATTCCGGAAACGGAGTGCCCCTCGGCAGGCTCAGCTCCATCACGGTCAACGCCGCCACGGGAGATCCGCTCTACTTCTCGGTGGAGCCCTTCCCCGAGGGGGAGGCGCCCTGCGCCGCGAGGATGATGCCCGCTGAGGAATCGCAGGAAGAGCCCGAAGAGGCTTTGGCAGAAGAAGTCTGCGAAGAGAAGCCTGAAGAAACTTGCGAGGAAAAGCCTTGCGAGTGTGTCTGCGAGGAGCAGACCGAAGAAGCGACGGCAATATGCGAATGC
>JAFRWQ010000213.1 GCA_017437925.1 Bacillota bacterium | reverse complement strand
GGCGTCCTTAAGGAAACCGCTGTCTATGCCTATCTCGCCGAATTCGTTTTCGATGAGCACGATCTTCTGATCGCCGTAGGCCTCCTTTATGAGCTTGCGGATCAGAGTGGTCTTGCCCGCTCCGAGAAAGCCGGAGTAAATGTCTATTCTCGTCATAATGTTTCTCCTGTTCTTATATTGACCCGGGCGGAAAGCGCCCCGTTTTTAACCGACATACATTCTAATACAATATTTAGAAATTGCAAGGGCGAAAGGCTCACTCTTCTATCGGGCCGGGTTCAAAGCCCTCGAAGATGGGGATGCAGCCCTCGGCCTCGCAGGCTTTGAGATCCTCCATGCTCGTGATGGTCCAGCATACCCCGCGCACGCCCCAGAACCTGCGGCACATCCTGTTGGAGAGGAGGTTCCTGTCCTCGAACCTGCAGGCGGCGAAATCGGGCCTTGCGGCAATGTTGGAGATGAGAGTGGTCGATATGAAGCGGAGTATGAAGTCGGGATCTTCGGCGGGGGGATCCTTGATGAAGTTCTGGAAGAGCTGGCCCCTGCACACCGAGGGCCTCAGCTTTCTCAGGAAGGCCACTGCCCTGAAATCGAAGGACTCGATGCAGTAATCGCCCCTGTAGTCATCAAGCTTATAGCACACGGCCTTAACAAGATCTTTGTGGTTCCCGCCGCGGGTCTTGAGCTCGACGATCAGCGGAGTCTTTTCCTCAAAGATCTCAAGGACGTCATCGAAGACCGGTATTGTGTATTCGGTGCCCGCGAGATGACAATTCTCAAGCTCTTCGCGGGTCAGGTCCTCTATGACTCCTTCCTTTCCCGTCATCCTTTTGAGGTCTGAATCGTGGAGCACGGCCAGGGTGCCGTCCTTCAGCAGGTGGACGTCAAGCTCTGCCCCGTAGCCCTTCTCGACGGCCTTTCTGAAGGCTCCCAGGGAGTTTTCGGGGAGCCCGTCACCGTGCAGGCCTCTGTGGGCGTAGCGGTATCTATAGAAGACCGGCCACATGGGGTGCCAGCGGCGTCCCATGACCAGCAGTATCCAGGCGAAAAAGAGCCAGAAGCAGATCTTTATGAGAGTAAGAATAAAATCCATCAGTCCTCCATATCCTCGAAGGCGTCCAGTCCGGTCTTAGCCTCGGCCTTGCTGTCTCCGTGGCGCACGCTGAGCATGGTCACAAAGCTCATGAGCACGAAGAAGGCGGCGTAGGGGAAGAGCACTCTGTAGTCTATCTTGCGCATCAGAGTTCCGGCCAGGACGGGGGTGACCACCTGGGCGGCCATTGACGCGGTGTAGTAATATCCGGTGAATTTGCCTATATCCGAACCCTTGCACATCTCGACCACCATGGGCAGGGAGTTGACGTTGATGGCGGCCCAGGCGAGGCCAACCAGGGCGAAGACCGCGAACATGACGGGAGTTATGGACTTGGAGCGGGTGGTCAGCACGTAGCCCAGGGCAAAGCAGGTCGCCAGCAGCAGTATGCCCGCCTGTATGGTCTTCTTGCGGCCTATCTTGGAAGCCAGGATGCCTATGGGTATGTAGGAGATTATGGCTCCGCCGGTCGCGATCAGAAGGCAGGTGGAGGCTCCGCCCAGGCCCTGTCCCATGACCTGGTCGACATAGGTGGTGAACCAGGTGGTGATGCCGTTGTAGCCTATGAACCAGAGGGCGATGGAGGCGAGAAGGAAGCCGAGGCTCTTCTTGACGGGGGCGGGAAGGACCTCCTGCCCCGAGCCGTCGTCTTCCGCCAGGTTCCACTCGGGGTGCTTTTCCTCAAGGGCCCTGTTCTCGGCGGTGAGCTTAGGCTCCTTGATGGTAATGTACAGCACGGCGACAGAGGCGATCATGATGGCGGATACCACCACGAAGAGCAGCTGGTAATTGACGTGGGCGAGGCCCGCTGTCTTGCTGTTGGGGTAAGAGAAGGACGCGACGGCCAGATATATGACGCCTCCCACGGCGCCCATCAGGTTGATGATGGCGTTGGCCTTGGACCTTAAGGGCTTGGGGGTCACGTCGGGCATCAGGGCAACGGCGGGAGACCTGTAGGTCCCCATCGAGATCAGCAGCAGTCCCAGTATCACGACGAACAGGACCAGCTTTCCCGAAGAGGGAGCCGCGTAGTAGGAGTTGTCCAGTATCGGCAGCATGTTCAGCAGCACGACTGCGCAGCCAGTGCCGAAGAGTATGTAGGGCATGCGCTTGCCCAGCCTGGTCTCGGTCCTGTCGGACAGGGCGCCGAAGTAGGGCAAAAGAAAGAGAGCCAGAATGTTGTCTGCGGCCATGATCACGCCGGACAGGCTCTCGTTCATATGGAAGGTCTTGGTGAGTATCAGGGGCACTACGTTGTCGTACATCTGCCAGAACGCGCAGATGGACAGGAAGGCCAGACCGACCAGAACAGTCCTCTTGTTGTTGAGTTTCATCTTTGATCCTCTTCTTCTCAGTGATAGGAGACGGCGGGACCCCGTCCCCCTTAACCAAAATATAATATCACGAAAGCCCGATGTTTACAATCTCGGCAGGGATTTGTTATTATTATGAAGGATCGCTTTTGCCCGAAGCTGGGGAGTCAGCGCTGATATGAACGACGATACGCTTAAAGAAAAGTTTTACGAGGCCTTCGGAAGGGAGGCCGTTTCGGTATTCAAGGCGCCCGGGAGGGTCGAGCTGGTCGGGAACCACACCGACCACCAGTGCGGCAGGGTCCTGGCAGCCGCCGTGGACCTTTAC
Organism: Bacillota bacterium; assembly: GCA_017437925.1. The sequence goes on along the minus strand of JAFRWQ010000213.1, from coordinate 18,932 downwards.
GCGAAGGCCGCCGCAGCCCCTTCAGCAGAGCCGAAGATACGCATGATCTCCGAAGAATGCGGAGAGCTTGAGGTCTTTCTCTGCGATCTTGAGCCAAAAGAAGAGGAAAAGGAGAGCTCTCAGGGCCTGGTAAGGGGCATAGCCGCCGCTCTTTTAAAGGAGGCCGGCATCGACGCCTCCGCCCTTCCCTGCGGCATAGACGCCTGTCTTTCCTCCGAAGTCCCCATAGGCAGCGGGCTCAGCAGCTCGGCGGCCTTTGAACTGGCTTCCGCCCGCATGATGGACGGGCTCTGGGGCCTTGGGCTAAGCTCACTTCAGCTGGCAAAGGCCTGCCTTAGGGCCGAGAACGTCTACTTCGGCAAGCCTTCGGGCCTCATGGACCAGCTTACCGGAGCCGAAGGATGCCCACTGTTCATCGATTTCAAAGACCCCGAAGGTCCCGTATGCGAAAAGGCGGGTCTTGACCTCAAGGCCTGGGGCCTCAGCCTCATAATGGTCAACTGCGGGGCCGGCCACGACAGTCTGACCTGCGAATACGCCGCCATAACCTCCGAGATGAGCAGCGTATGCGCCTATTTCGGAAAGGAAGTCCTGCGGGACGTGCCCGAAAAGCTGCTTCTCAGCGAGCTTTCGGCCTTACGAAGGATATGCGGGGACAGGGCAGTGCTTAGAGCCCTACACGTCTACGGAGAGAACCGCAGGGTGTCGGACGCCCTGCTGGCGATAAAAACAGGAGACAAAGAAGCCTTCCTTGAAGCGATAAAGACCTCGGGCCTTTCCTCCTGGAGACTGCTTCAGAACGTGACTCCCCCGGGAGAGACGAAGGACCAGAAGATGGCCGTTGCGCTTGCCCTGGCGGAGATGCTCCTGGAAGGCGAGGGAGCCTGCCGCGTCTGCGGCGGAGGCTTCGCGGGAAGCCTCATAGCCTTCGTCCCCGAAGAAAAAGCCGCGGACTTCATCCGCGGCATGGAAAGCTTTCTCGGGGAGGGCTGCTGCAAGCTTCTCAGCCTCATCTGAAGCTACTTGTGCTCTTCCTTCCACTTTTTGATCTGCTCGAGCCTCTCCTTAAAGCGTCCCTCGACGCCCTGGGTGGTGGGCTCGTAGTATTCCCTGCCCTGAAGCGACTCGGGCAGGCAGCTCATGGCTGTCAGCTTGTCCTCGTAGTCGTGGGCGTATTTGTAGCCTTTGCCGTAGCCTATGTCTTTCATGAGAGAGGTCACGGCGTTTCTTATGTGCAGGGGGACCGGCTCCGCCAGGTTCTCCAGCGCGTCTTTTTTTGCCTTCATGTAGGCGACGTCCATTGCATTTGACTTGGGAGCGAGGGAGCAGTAGACCACGGCTTCTGTCAGGTGGACGCTGCACTCGGGCATGCCTATCAGGTGGCAGGCCTGAAAAGCCGCGACGCAGAGCTCCAAAGCCCTTGGATCGGCAAGGCCCACGTCTTCCGCCGCGAAGCGGGTGACCCTTCTCGCAATGTAGATAGGATCTTCCCCGGCCTCGAGCATGCGGGCCAGCCAGTAGACGGCGGCGTCGGGGTCGGAGTTCCTCATGGACTTGTGGAGGGCCGAGATCAGATTGAAGTGCTCTTCTCCCCCCTTGTCGTAGAGGAGGGACTTTCTCGAGGTGCACTGCTCGACGGTCTGGGCGGTGACGGTGGTGACGTCCCCTTCCAGATCCCCGTTCAGGACCGCCATCTCGAGTATGGACAGGGCCATGCGGGCGTCTCCGTTGGCAAAGGCCGCGATGGTATGCAGTATCTCATCGGAGATCACTATCTTTTCGTTTCCGAAGCCCTTGGGGCTTTCGAGGGCCCTCTTGAGGAGCACCGTTATATCGTCTTCGCTTAAGGCCTTGAGCACGAATACCCGGCAGCGCGAGAGCAGAGCCCCGTTGATCTCAAAGGAGGGGTTCTCGGTGGTCGCGCCTATAAGTATTATGCTGCCCTTTTCCACGAAGGGGAGGAAGGCGTCCTGTTGGGCCTTGTTGAAGCGGTGGATCTCGTCGACGAAGAGTATGGTCTTTTCGCCGAAGCGCCGGTTCTGCTCGGCCTGCTGCATTACCTCCTTGATCTCCTTGATGCCGCTGGTGACGGCGGAGAAATCGATGAAGCGGGCTTTGGTCTGGCTGGCTATGACTCCCGCAAGGGTGGTCTTACCCACTCCCGGAGGCCCCCAGAATATCATCGAAGACACGGCGTCCTGCTCTATGATGCGGCGCAGTATCCTGCCTTTTCCCAGCAGGTGCTGCTGCCCCACCACCTCGTCCAGGGTCTCGGGCCTGAGCCTGGCCGCCAGGGGCTGGGGGACGGTATTCTCAAACATTGTCATCTGATCTTTTGCGTTCTTCATGACTTTGTTCTTTAATCACCAAAAGCGGGGCGAATCCGGGTCCTGAGGATCGAGCCAGATCGCCTGATCCCCGTCGAAGTAATTGTAGCGGCGGCAGAAATACTCCACGTAGCCCTCGTCGTCGCAGACGTAGCAGAAGTATACGTCTCCGTCATCGTGGAAGGTGAAGGCGGTTCCGTAGTGATCCTCGGGGTCTGGCACATTTGACATGTAGGCCCTGTTGACGCAGGTGGGAACGCCTCCGCCGTAGGAATGCCCGTTGCTCTGGGATTTGCAGTCGTAGAAATATATGTATTCTCCGGCAAGGTAGAAGGAACTGTCGGTCACAAGATCATCGTAGACCTTGTACTCCCCCGTCGCCAGGTCGCGGCTCGCTATGCAGCCCTTCTCAAAGCTCAGATAATAGAGGGTATTTCCTTCGATTATTGGGCAGGAACAGCCGTCGTCGACGAGAAGCACGTCTTCCCCTCCCGAAAGATCGAGAGCCCTTACGCAGCCGCCGCTTGCGTCGTCCAGATAGACCAGCCATCCGCCGACCGGGTAGAAGCTGTGGACGCCCTTGTCCATGAAGAGGGTCGAGGCTCCGGTCCCGGTATCATAGCTGTAGAGGACCGCTTCGGACGAGGGCCTGTAGAAGAGCATCCCGTCGGCGGCGCAGTAGTCGTCCACGCCGGATATTATCATCACCGGCTCGTCCTTTTTGTTGTAAGAGTAGAGCTCGTACTCGTCGCTCATGTCGTTGTAGCCGAGGAAATAAATGACGTCAGAGACCCTGTCGTACTGCATGGCGTGAGGCCAGAGGCCGGTCTCGACCGCCTCGTAGCCGGTCAAATGCATGGGGTTTTTGACCAGAGAAGCCCAGTCGTCCATGTAGGCGGCGGTATAGATGTCGTAATCGCTGTCCACAGCGGCGTTGGCCCAGTTGACCGCGTTGCTCATGAGCTGGGCGGTCTCAAGGTCCGCGTTGGGGACGAAGGAAGTGACGCCTTTCGTTGCGTAGCCCATCTTCTCATTTATATCCATGGCCAGCTTCTGCCAGCTCACGTCAAAGCCCTCGGGCATGTGGTCTCCCGCGGCTTCAAAGTAAAGCTCCTCTCCGCTCTCGTAGGAAGCCTTGAAGACTATCCTGTCGGCGTCTTCCGCCTCGTTCTTCTCCTCCACGTGGTAGGCGTTCATGTCCAGAAAGCCCAGATCTTTGAGCTTCTGCGCGAATCCCGCGACCAGGTCTTCGTCCATGTCCCAGTAGCGGTAGCAGGTATCCCTGCCCTCGGGGCTCAGTTCCCCGGACATGTACATCAGATGCTCTCCGGGACCGTAGAGATCCTTGAGCACGGTGAGCTCGTACTTCCAGTCGCCCCGCACCCCGTCGACAGCGCCCTTGTACACCGCGGAAAAGCCCGAGAGGGCTCCGAGATCTCCCGTAAGAGGCTCGGCAGGCCGGTCGAAAAGGTATTCGACAGGGGCTTCCGCAGGCTTCTGCTCTTCCGCGGGCGGAGTGTTTGCGCTCTCCGAAGTTGCGGGAGCCTGCTGGGTCTGGGAAACATCGCTCTTGGGAGCCTCTGCCGGCGCCTGGGCCTGGCTCTGGGTACCGGAGCCGTCCGCTTTCGGCGTCTCGGCGACATTGTTCCCGCAGGCCGCAAGGGCCAGCGCAAGTACAAGGCAAAGGGCAAGTATCCTGAGGTATCTCTTCATTTAAGCCTCCTCTGAAGCCTTTGCTTCGGGTTTTATTTACCGTCAAAGAAGTAGAGTCCACTGGTCCCGTCGAAGAGCGACCAGGGGTCCAGGCTCATGCTTCCTATTTTAACTTCAAAATGCAGGTGAGGCCCGGTGGAATAGCCGGTGGTCCCGACCTTTCCTATGATGTCACCCTTGCTCACCATGTCCCCTTCCGCCACGTCGATGCTGTCCAGGTGCATGTAGTAGGTCTTGAGGCCCCCTCCGTGCTCAATGACCACGGTGTTTCCGCTGATGATGACGGGACCCGCGAAGAGCACCCTGCCCGAGTTGGAGGCCGGTACTGGAGTTCCCTTGGCTATGGCAAGGTCGACGCCTGTGTGGCGGGTCGCGGTCGTACTGCCGTTGGTATAGCGGTACATGCCGAACTGGGTGGTGACTCTGCCCTCCACAGGCCTTATGAAGAGCCCCTCCCAGTACTGCACCGGGTCCGCCATCGCGTAGGTGGGCTTGATCTTCTCCGCGTAGTCCTCGTTGGCTCCTGCGGCTCCCCTGGTGGAGGCCACTGTGCTTGAGGAGACGGTAAGGTCCTGCCTGCCGTACTGGGTGCGGGTGACGCTGACGGTCTTGCTGAAGCTCCGCTCGCCCAGGCTCACCTTCACCTCGTAGTCCCCCGGGTTCTGGGCGTACCAGACCGGGATCACGCTGAGATAAGTGCCGTCGTCCTCTTCTATGAAGATCGCGTCGCCCAGCTCGGTCTCTATCACGGGCTCTTCTTTAAAGAAAGCCCTGTCGAGCCTGAGGGTCAGTATGCTGCCCTGCGAAGCTTCGTTGGATGAGATCTCGACGGAAGGCTCGGGGTCGAGTCCGAAGCTTATCTCGTAGCGGTAGTCGGTCTCGTCCCACTCGCCGCCGGCGTAGTACGAAACCTCGACGCTGAGCTTATACTCCCCGTTCTCGGTGAACTCGAAGGCGCTGTATTCGCTGCGGGCGGCGCCCTGAAGAAGCTTCTCCCCGTCTTTTTCCAGGTCTATGCTTATGTATGAGGGGGAAGGCGCGCTGACCGTGCTGTAGATCTTGTCCGAGGTCAAAGGCGTGAGGGCCGCGTCGCCGGCTTCGTCGGTAACTTCAAGGGGGGCAGTCCTCTCATTAAAAGTCCCGAGATCGTAGGAACTGCCGCTGAAAAAGGTCTCCTTTTCCCCCCAGCCCCAGAGGGTCTTCGTATGGGCCTCCCCTTCAAGGGGTCCGCAGGGCTGTCCTAAAACGATGATGACGGGAGCCTCGGGAACCGTCGCAGAAGCCGCGGCGTGCATGGCAAAGAGAACGCAGCACAGGGCCGCGATGAGGAACATCAGGGCGAAAGGTATGGCTATGAAGCTTTGAACGCGCTTTTTCTTTTTCGTCTTTTCACTCGTCACTGTGTATTCCCGCCGGCTTCGATAACTATATAGACCATTTGATTATACCACACCCGAAGGGCCTTATGGAAAAAAACTTGACATACCTCGGAGTTCGAGGTATATTCGGGGCGAAAGATACATCGATATTCGAGGCATAACAGGAAAGGACGCCATATGAAGATAGACAAGAGCCTGCTCTCGGGCAGCACGAAGATGCTGGTCTTAAGCCTTTTAAAAGACCGCGACAAGTACGGTTACGAGATGATAAGCCAGCTCTCCCTCCTCTCGAAAAACGTCTTCGACATGAAGGAAGGCACCCTCTACCCCGTCCTCCACAGCCTTGAGAGCGAAGGCTGCGTGAGATCCTACGATCAGAAGACCGAAAGCGGCAGGAGCCGCCGCTACTACCACCTGACCGACAAGGGAGCCCGCCAATTGGCCGAACAGACCGAGCAGTGGGAGGCCTTTTCGGGCGCCGTCAACATGGTCTTAAGACCGGAGGGCTGATATGGGCATATACGAGTGGGTGAGCGCCGCCGTAAGCTACATACCTTTTAAAGGAGACCGGGACGAGGTCTCGGCGGAGCTTCGCGCCCATTTCGAGGACCACAGGGACGCCCTTATCGCCTCGGGCCTTGACCGGCAGAACGCTGAGCGCAGAGCTCTTGAAGCCATGGGAGACCCGGATGAGACCGGAAGGATGCTCAGAAAAGTCCACCGGCCCTGGCTCGGCCTGCTCTGGACCTTGAGCCGCTGGGCTCTGGGCATAGCCCTCGCTCTCTGCATCATCTCCTGGCTTGGCGGAGGCCGGTACAACATAAGCAGGCTCTGGCAGGGTTATCCCAAAGAAGCAGGCTTCTACTACCCCATAGGGACCCGCGACTACCTGAGCGGGGACCGCCGGGAGTTCGTGAAGACCGGTTCCTGCGGCGAAAAGGCAAAGGCGGGCAGCTACACCGTAAGAGTCGAGAACGTTACCGCCCTGAGGGCCGCCGTGAAGGATTCGGAGGATACCTACGACACGGTGTTCTTCCTCGTAAGGATAGACGGGCCCCTTTGGCTCGGTTTTCCCGAGAACATACGCTGGTTCGTTACCGCCGAGGACTCCCTGGGGACGGTCTACGAAAACGGACTCGGAGGCAGAGGCATGAGGACCGGTGACCCTGTAATAACGGGCAACCCCATAGGAAGACGCCTGGGCGCCCACTACCTTGAGATGTGGCTGAACAATTGCGACGCGGAAGCCGAGTGGTACGAGCTGCGCTACGACCACGGAGGCGTCAGCTTCGTTCTGAAAACAGAAGTCAGCGGGGAGGCGGTCCAATGAAGATCATGACCAAAGCGATGAGAAGAAAAAGGCTGATCGCGAACACCGCCCTGGCGCTGGCCCTGCTGTTCGTATTCTGGGCCTTCACCGGCTTCGACGCCGTCGGGAAGAAGGCGGCCTTCAAAAAAGCGTTAAAAGAAGCCCTGCTGCCCGGCATGGAGCCCGAGATCGCCGTAGGGACCGACGGCCGCATCTCCGTGCTGGCCGAAAAGGACGGGGTCGTATACCAGGCCGCGGTACAAAAGGACAGGGGGCCCTTCTACACCAACAGCCCCATGGTCAGCGAGACGAAAAAGACCGGCGAGGTTTACATAGTGCCCTTAAGAGCCTACGGAGACCTTCACGACTCCCCCGAGATGGCCGTAAAGGCCGAGGGCGAAAGGGCCGAGCTTTCCATAGTCCTCGATGAGGGCGGAAAAGAGCACCCCCTCCTGCCCATCGGCCATGAGAACGGCTGGTTCACCTTCGGCTACGACAGGGAAGCTTTTGCAGACCGTATCTCAGACGGAGAATACGACCTCGCCGACGGGGAGCAGGCCTACGAGTACCTGCTGAGCAGCCCCCATATGCGGTCCCTCTTCGGGACCTATTCGGAGCCTTTCGCGGAAGCACAGCTCCACGGCCGCTGGATATTCCGCTCCTTCGACGCCGAAGGCAATACGGTCTGCGAAGAGACCAGGTACTTTTAAGCGCCGTCACGCGTAATTGTTTGCAATTCAGACTAATGAGAGGCATCCCCTCCCCATATTGCTCTGTCTTTTGATCCTCCGAAGTGGTATATTAAAGTGAACAAATAAAGCGGAGGACAACAAATGAACATCCAGCGCATCATAGGAACGGTCTTTCTCGTCTGCGGCCTCGTCTATGCCTTTTTCCTGGGCCGCGAGATGGTCAGAAACAAGGAAAAACTGAAGAACGCCAAAGGCAATTTCAGCCTGATCTGCGCCCTTCAGTTCGCCATATACTTTCTCTGCACCATAGGGGTGTCCGACTTTCTGCTCAACACCCTGATGATCAAGAAGCTCAGGCTGGCCGACGACAGGAGCCTCCCCTCCTGCCTCATCGCCGCGACCATAGTCCCCGGCGCCTTCATAGCCTTCAGCTACCTCAAGGCCGAGAACTCGGTCGACGCCCTGACCCTGGTGCTGTGGATGATATGCCTTGCCATCGGCGGCGTCCTGGGAGGACGGGCCGTCTCCAGCATGGACGGAGCAGTCCTTAAGAAGATCATGGGCTACGCTCTGATCTTTTCGATGGCAGCCCTTATAGTCAAGATGGCTATAAGCTCGGGGTCTTCGGGCAGCGCGCCGGGCCTTTCGGGAGCAAAGCTCATGATCATGTGCGCCGCCTGCGTGGGCATAGGCTTTATCAACATGATGGGAGTCCCCTGTAAGCCCGCGGCCACAGCCCTCCTCTTGCTTCTGGGCCTCTCCCCCGTCGCGACCCTGACCCTGGTGCTGGTCCTGGGCTGCATAATCCCCATGAGCGGAGGAGTCTCCATAGTAAAAGCCGGCATGTACAACCGCAAGATGGTGCTTGCCGCCATGACCGCCGGCAGCGTCGCCTCGATACTGGGTGTGCTGATGGCCATCTCCATGAACCAGCTGGTGCTCAACATACTGCTGCTCTTCGTGATGCTCATAGCGATAATAAGCATCTTCAAAAAATAACGCCGTCCTCCTGCCGCGCATCGGGCAGGCTGAACGGCCTCGATCTCAAGAGTATGATAAGCTCCGGACCTTAGGGCCCGGGGCTTCGCTTTGCGCTTTTTAACTTCTTATTCCATGCATCCCAGGACGGTCGCGAACAGGGCTATCTTCTTCTCGATCGACGATATCTTCATCCTTTCGTCAAGGGTGTGTATGGTGATCTGGTAGGGACCCAGGGCGTCGACGGTGGCTATGCCGTTGTGGCTGTACCAGCTGGCGGTGCCGCTGCCGCCGGTGCGCTGAATGGGAAGCTCCGCTCCCAGCAGCCTTCCGCAGTCCCTCACGTACTCGTAGAGGCGGGTGTTCTTCTCATCCTCCTCCATGGGGACGCTGACCTTTTCAAGGGTGAACCTGACCTTTGTTCCGTCGGGATAGTATTTGGGGCCTTTGTTGACCAGTTCGACTATCTCTTTGGTCTTTTCAAGGTCCGCAGCGTTGGCTATGCGGGACGAGAGTACGGCCGAGGCATGGCCCGAGAGAACGTTGGCTGGGTCGTAGTTGGTCACGGGACCCACGTTGAACTGTATGCCCCTCTCGTCGTCGTTGTGCTTCACAATCTCAAGGAGCTGGAAAGCCAGCTCAAGCATGGCGCTCCTTCCCGCGGTGTAATTGATGCCCGAATGGGCCCTGACGCCCTCGACGTCCAGCAGGAAGCCGCAGGAGCCCTTGCGGGCTATTACGACTCCGTCCTCTTCCCTTGAGGGCTCGAAGACGAAGCAAAGGGTCTTCGAAGGGTCTTCGGGTATGACCCTGCTGTGGAGCAGCTCGTGGCCGCCGCCTCCGCCGCCCTCTTCGTCGCACTCAAAGGCGAAGCATATCTCCCTGTCGGGGAGCATGCCGCTCTCCTGGGCGACTTTTACCGCGTTTATCGCCGTGATGAGGCCGCCCTTGCAGTCGACTATGCCGAGGCCCCAGGCTATATCGGGGTCGTTTTCGTCGATATGGACAGGGTGGGACGCGCAGTCTCCCTTCTTAAAGACCGTGTCGGTATGGCCTGAGATTATTATGCGGCCGTTGGGGTTTCCTTCGTTCAGCACCGCGAGGATGTGGGTGCCGAAGCCCTCGCTCACTATCCTCTCAAAGCGCAGTCCCTTTATCCCCGCCATGATCTTTTCCAGTTCGTCTGCGACCCGGGCGCTGCCCTCGGCGTCTCCGTGGCCCGAATCCATGGATGCCAGCCTGACCAGCTGCTCCCAGGCTTCGTCCTTATACTTCTTCGCGCCTTCTCTTGCCAGTTTTGCGGCGGTATTCTTATCGAGCATTGTCTTTCCTCCGTTCATATTCTTTGGTTTTATCGATTTAGCAGGGCCTAAAGCCGGGCCTTTATCTCTGAGACTGCGACCAGGGCGGCCTGTCCGCTTATCGCTATGCCTTTCCCGTCCTTAAGGCGGCAGTGGAGATATCCCCCTCTTTTCGAAGCCTGATAGGCAAGGATCTCTTTCTTCCCCAGTTCCTTCGACCAGTATTCGGCGATCTGGCAGTGGGCGGAGCCGCAGACCGGGTCCTCGGGTATGGCAAGCTTGGGGCAAAAGCTCCTGGATACGCAGTCGCAGCCGCTTCCTTTTGCCGTAGCGTTCTGTATCCTTCCGGGGAGCTTTGCGAGCAGCGCCCGGTCGGGCTCCATGTTCCTCACCTGATCCTCGCTTTCAAAAATGCAGACCAGGTCCAGCCCCAGGACGGCCCTGATGGGCCTCGCTCCGAAGGCCCGCTCCATTTCGTCCGTCACGGGTATCTCCTTAAGCTCGTAGGTCGGAAGGTCCATCTCGTAGAGATCTCCCCTGCGGGTGATGGTAAGCCTGCCGCTTAAAGTATCGAAGCTCACCTGAGAGCTGCCCGGCTCGTAAAAATTGAGTATAACAAAGGACGACGCCAGGGTCGCGTGGCCGCAGAGCTCCACCTCGGTGCCGGGGGTGAACCAGCGCAGGTGATAGCCGGCCTCTTCCTTCACGATGAAGGCGGTCTCGGACAGGTTGTTTTCCATGGCCAGCTTCATCATGGACTCCTCGGGCGGCCAGCTGTCCATCACGCATACCGCAGCGGGATTGCCGGAAAAGGGCCTGTCCGTAAATGCGTCGACGATATACTGCTTCATATTCGTCCTCCTGTTCAGGTATTTTCAATGAGATTATACCACAGGGGGCGTTTGCCCGGGGAATAAAAGCTCCGATCCAACTCGCGGAGCGCCTCAAAAGGCTGTATAATATGTTTAAGATCTTTACATTTGAGCGGAGCCTTTGGCGTCGAGGTCGGAATGAAAGCAATAGTATTCGGAGAAACCATATGGGATGTCTACCCAAACGAACAGGTCATAGGGGGAGCCCCCTTTAATTTCAGCGCTCACCTGGCTCACCTGGGTGACGAAGTGCATTTCATATCTGCGGTGGGGTACGACGAGCTCGGGGAAAAGGCGATAGCCGCGGCAGTCCGCCACGGGGTAAAGCCGGACCTGATCCAGAAGAACACTTACAGGACAGGAGCCTGCCTTGTCACTCTGGGCGAAGACGGCAGCCCTTCATACAACGTCCTGACGGACGTCGCCTACGACCACATCAGAGCGACTGGATCGCTTATCGACACCGTAAGATCGGCAGGGGCCGACATGTTCTATTTCAACACTCTGATCCAGCGCGCCGGGGAGTCGAGGCTCTCGCTTGAACGCATACTTGAGAGCTGCGGATTCCCCGAAATATTCTGCGACATAAACCTGCGCAAGGACTGCTTTGACCGGGAGTCGCTGAAACTTTGCATGGAGAAGGCGACCATGGTCAAGATCAGCGGCGAGGAAGGCCATTTCCTTTACGATCTGGGCCTTCTTGAGGACAGCGGCAGAGGCCTTCCCTTCGACGCGGCCGAAGGCTTCCCCAACCTTAAGCTGGTGCTTTATACCCTGGGCAGGGAAGGCTCCGAGGTCTATGACTGCGCGGGGAAAAAGCTTTACGAGTCGGGCAGGCCCTCCGAAGTCAAAGTCGTCTCTGCCGTCGGCGCGGGAGACTGCTACGGAGCGACCTTCGCTTCGGTATATCTTAACGGTGGAAGCATTCCCGACGCCGTCAAAGCCGCGACGGAGCGCAGCAGCACAGTCGTCGCCCACAGGGAAGCGGTGCCGTTTGAGAAATAACAAAAGAGAGGACACAAGGTCCTCTCTTTTATTATTGGTCCGAGTGGCGGGACTTGAACCCACGGCCTCTTGACCCCCAGTCAAGCACGCTACCAACCTGCGCTACACCCGGATATTGGAGCGGAAGACGAGATTCGAACTCGCGACCCTCGCCTTGGCAAGGCGATGCTCTACCCCTGAGCCACTTCCGCGCGTCGCTGCGTTTCGTTTCGCAGCAACAGTTAATATACCAAAAGAGCTGCCCGATTGCAAGCCCCTAATTGAATTTTTCGCGAATAATTTACTCCGGATCGCGGCGCTGAATTATCCTCATGCCGAAGGTGAGTCCCCAGGCGCGGCCGTCCCTGAAGAAGAAGCGTATGGGTTCCCCCTGCTTTTTCCCCGAGCCCTCGGGCACCGCCATGAAGGCGGTGTTCCCCGCGTAGACCAGGTCAAAGCTTTGGCCTCCGAGCTCAGCCTTGAGCTTTCCGCCCTCACACAGCCTGACGAAGCCCTCCCCGTCGGGGGATTCGGCGCTGACGTAGCGGCCGGTATAGGCCGAAAGATCCTCGGGTTCGTACTCCGAGGGCCCGTACCAGTCGTGGCCCTCTCCGACCGGCAGGCCCAGCCTGAGATTGCAGGCTCCGAAGGCCAGAGGATAGCGGTCCTTGGCAAAGCCGGCGTTGGTCAGCACGGTCACGGCAAAGCTTCCGTCCTTGATGAAGCTTCCCACCGAGCATACGCCCTTGAGGCTGCCAGTGTGGCAGCATATGACCGCGTCGCCGAAGAGGCGCTTTAAGAGGCCGAAGCAGTAGACCGGCTCCTCCTTTTCGGGGAACTCCCTGCCCATGAGCCTTTGGGCGCATGAAGCCGGGAAGAGCTGTTCGCCTTCAAACATTCCGTTCTGCGAGAGCATAAGGTAGTAGCGGCTCATGTCTGAGGCTGTGGATTTGATCCAGCCACAGCCTCTGTAGGGAGGAGCGACGTCCCAATTGTCGGAGCACATCACCTCGCCCTTAACGTCGCTGAAGAGGCTCGTGCAATTGCACCAGGTCTTCATCAGCTCGGTGTCGAAGGTGGTCCGCTTCATGCCCAGCTTATCGAAGATCTCTCTTTGGGCAAAGCTCTCCAGCGTCTCGCCGGAGGCTGCGTCGGCCACTGCGGATAGCAGGGCGTAGCCGTCGTTGGAATAGCTCATGTACTCACCCGGCTGGCCCAGTATCTCAAAGCCTTCCCCGGCAGCTATGTAATCGATGATATCCTGAACTTTGTCGACCCTGTATTCGGCCCCGGCCCTGATCTTCTCCGCGGCTTCAGTCTCCCAGGGATCGTCGGGAGTGTTGCACTTCATCGACCAGGACAGGGTCGGAAGGGGCGGAAGGCCCGCCGTGTGCGCGCAGAGATGCCTGATGAGCAACGCCTCTTTGGGAACTCCCGGGATCTTGAGGTCCGGAATAAAGCGGCAGACAGGGTCGTCAAATGAGAGCTTTCCCCTGTGCTCCAGCAGAGCAAGGGCAAAGCAGGTCACCGACTTGCTCATGGAGGCAATGCCGAACATGGTCTCCCCGTCCACGGGCAGGCTCCTTGCTCCGTCCTTAAAACCGTAGCTCTTCTCGAACACCACCCCGGTCTCGTCCCTGACGCAGACCTGGGCCCCGGGGACCCTCATTGCCTTAAGCCTCTCCTCAAGAAAAGCGTCGTATTCCTTCCAGTTGTATTTCATTTTCGACCTCCTGCTGCCCGGCCCGCCGGCCGGAGCTGACAAAAAGCAGGCGGAAAGACTCCGCCTGCCGCAATATTATTCTATGAGACCGTGCTCCTTAAAGTATTTCAGCACGTCTCCCGCCTGGTAGAGGGAACCGAAGATGACCAGCGCCCTGCCCTTCTTCTGCCTGGAAAGGGCCAGCTCAAGGCCCTCCTCCACCGAAGCGCAGCTGTCCGCCGGGACCCCGTAGGAAGCGCTGATCAATTCTCTCAGCTCGTCGGCCCTAAGGCCCCTGTTCTCGTCGGGCGAGACGCAGATGAAGCTGTCTGCAAGGGGCGCCACCGTATCCAGCATCTCTTTGTAGTCTTTATCTGCCATGACTCCCATCATGAAATCGAACTTCATGCCGGGAAGATAGCGCCTGAGGCTGTCGGCCAAAACCTCCGCCCCGTCGGGATTGTGAGCCCCGTCCAGCAGTATGATCGGGTCTCTTTGGAGCAGCTGGAAGCGCCCGGGCCAGGAGGCATGCTCAAGACCCCTGCGTATAGCGTCCTCGGATATATTCCAGCCCTTTTCGATCAGCAGGTCCAGGGCGTCGAGCACCAGAGCTGCGTTGCTGAACTGGTAGCTTCCGAAAAGGCCCAGCTTAAGGTCCTTTCTGTCCCTGTAGTCTATGACCTGAAGGCCCAGCTCCGACGACACCAGCCTCTCCTTTGAGGGGTCGGTGAGGCGCATGCGGGCCTTTCTTGCGTCTGCCAGGGTCCTGATGACGTCGATCGCGGAAGGGTCCTGGTCCATTACGACCGCGTCGCAGCCCGGCTTGATGATGCCTGCCTTTTCGACGGCGATCTCCTCTATGGTGTGGCCCAGGTAGGAGGTATGCTCGAGAGCCAGGTGGGCGATGAGGGCAGCCTCGGGCATCTCTATCACGTTGGTGGAATCGCGGCGCCCTCCCAGGCCGACCTCCAGCACCACCGCGTCGCAGCCCTTAAGGTCGAAGTACCAGAAACCGAGGGCCGTGAGCCTTTCGAAGATGGTGAGTTCGACGCCTGCGGCTTCCATGGCCTCTTTGACCAGAGTGCAGCCTTCGGCGTAATCCTCATCGCTTATGGCCTCGCCGTTCACTATCACCCTCTCGTTGTACTTGATGAGGTGGGGCGAGGTGAAGAGCCCGCTCTTATACCCGGCTTCCCTTAAGATGCTGTCTATCATGGCGCAGGTTGAGCCCTTGCCGTTGCTTCCCGCCACATGGATGAAGCGCAGCCTCTTCTGGGGGTCTCCCAGCTCGGCGAGCACGCTCCTCAGCCGGTCGAAGCCGGTGTAGCCGCCTTTCCAGAGCCTTGTCTCCGTAAATTGTATCGCTTCTTCGTAATTCAAATCCTATACCTCTTTGTGCGAATGCATAGAGAACCTGCCCTGACTGCGCAGAGCAGATCCTCTGAAAACAGTGCGGTTTAAGCGCTACTTGGTCCTGGGAAGTATTCTTCCTCCGAAGCGCAGACCCCAGACCTTGCCCTCGTCGTCGGAGAGGAAGATGGCGTCGCTCTCCCTGAAGGGGCCCCTTACGATGACGGTGTCGGGAGCGGCGGTGCAGAAGCTCACCGGCTTGCCTCCGGTCTTGATCTCAAGCTTTCCGTCTTCATAGCTGATCTCGACGGCGCTGCCTTCGCCGCTGGTGAAGGTGCCGCAGACCGCCTTGCAGGTCTTCTCGTCCCACTCGCAGCGCAGGGCGCAGGGCCTGGGCAGGGGATCGTGTCCCGCCGCCATCCTGAATGCCGCGTTGGAGATCTCGGCCACGGGCACTCCGCTGGTGTTGCAGAACACCACGACGCCTACGCCCAGCTCGGGAGACCAGCCGAAGTGGCTGGAAACGCCGGTGAGGCTGCCGCCGTGCTGGTTTACGGTGAAATCGTCAACATTGATGGTGCAGACGCCGTAGCCGTACCAGCAGTGGAAGCGGTAGTGCTGCCTGGGCCTGTACATCTCTTCGACTATGCGCTTGTTGGCTATGGGCTTGCCCGCGTTCATGTACATGCGGACGTACTCGGTCAGATCGTGTATGGTCGACTTCATGGCTCCGCCGCCGTTGAGGACGAAGGCGTTGTCGTAGAAGTCCCAGCCGCCGGTGAGCTTGCCGCCCACGTGCTTGTAGAGGCTCGCGTGGTTGGGGTCTTTGATGGGAGCGATGAACTCGGCGCAGCTTCTGCTCATGCCCAAAGGATCGAGTATGTGCTTCTTCACATATTCGGAGAAAGAGGGCTGGTCCCCTTCCCTTCTCACGATCTCCGAGAGCAGGCCGAAGCCGTCGTTGCAGTAGCTCATGCGCTGGCCGGGCTTGCCGGTGAAGCGGGTCTGGGCGCTGAGACGCTCGGCGACCCTCTTCGCTCCTTCGGCCGCCATGGCCTCGTTCAGGCCCAGCTCGTCTTTTCCGCCGTTCCATATTCCCATGTCGGTCGCCACGTGCTCGACCAGTATCCTGGGCAGGGGGAAGAAACCGCCTGCATGGCTCAGAAGGTGTCTGACCAGAACCGGCTCATCCTGCGGATCTTTAAATTCCGGTATATATTTGCTGAGAGGCGCGTTAATATCGACCTTGCCCTCCTCCGCCAGCTGCATGACGGAAAGAGCGGTGAAGGATTTGGATATGGAGGCGCAGCCGAAGATGGTGTCGTCGTCGATGGGAGCTCCCGTCTCGAGGTCTCTCACGCCGAAGTTCTTTCTGTAGAGCACCTTGTCCTTGTCGAAGACGCTGACCGCAATGCCTACCGCCTCATACTGTTTTTTGATGTCCTCGGCAAACTGCTCGAATATGGTGACCTGAGTTTTGTTCATAACTGCTCCTTTCATGCTTTGCTGCTTGGGTTTTATGTTCCGCGGAGCCCCGGGCCCCGCCTTGAATTACTTTCTCAGAACGCTTTCTCCGAAGGTCTCCCCTATGAGCTCCCTGCGCTTTACCAGGAAGTAAATGAGAACGAAGAGCCCCGAGAAGAACCATCCCACCGGGTAGGCGTAGAACACGTTGGTGATCACGTAATTGCGGGCCATGGCGATGTTAAGGAAGAGCTGCCTCATGCCGACCATGCCCGAAAGGGAGAGTATCATCACGGCGCTTGACCTGCCGAAGCCCCTCACCACGTTGGAGAAGATGGCGTTGATATTCTGGAAGATGTAGAAGGGCACCAGGGTGGTGAGCATCCACATGCCGTAGCGTATGGCCTCGGGATCCTTGCTGAAGAAGCCTATGAGCTTGCTGGAGAAGGTATATACCAGTATGGCGGCGGCGATCAGGGTGACGGCGGAGATCACAAGGGTCGCCTTTATCCCGTCCTTTACCCTCTGATAGTTCCTGGCGCCTACGTTCTGGCTCACGTAGGGTGCCGTGGCCTGGCCTATGGACTGGCCCACCATGCCGATGAGCTTGTCCACCTTTCTTCCGGCTCCGGCTCCCGCCATGGCGGCGGAGCCGAAGGAATTCATGTACCTCTGCACGAAGAGGTTGGAGGCGCTTAGAAGGCTCGACTGTATGGCGGCCGGAATGCCCAGCTTTATGACCTGGCCGAGCAGCCTCCTGTTTATGTGCATGTCCTTAAGATCTATGCGGTATATGTCGTCGGTCTTAAGCATCTTGCCGAAAACCAGCAGCACCGACACGAACTGGGAAATTATCGTGGATACCGCGACCCCCAGCACCCCCATGCCCAGGTAGACCACGGTGAAGAGGTCGAGGACTATGTTGAGGCCGCTGGATATGAGCAGGAAAATGAAGGGGTTGAGGGAATCGCCCACGGCTCTTAAAACTCCCGCTCCGACGTTGTATATGGCGGTGAAGAGGACTCCGATGAAGTAAATGCGAAGGTACTGCATGGCCTCGGGCCAGACGTCTTCGGGACAGGCGACGAGCTTCAGAAGGAAGGGCGTGATCAGCACTCCAACCGCCGCCATGCAGACTCCCAGAAGCATCGAAAAGGTCAGGGCCGTGTGTATGGAATCGTGGAGGTTCTTTTGGTCCTTGGCCCCGTAATAGCGGGCGAAGAGGACTCCCGAGCCTATGGAAAGGCCGGTAAAGAAGCCTGTCAGGAGAGTGGAGATGTCGGTGCAGGACGAAACTGCGGCAAGGGCGGTGGTGCCCACGTTGTTGCCGACGACTATGGAGTCGACGCTGTGGTAGAGGTTCTGCAGCACATGGGACGCCAGTATGGGAAGAGCGAAGAGTATGATGGAAGAGTATATGTTTCCCTGTGTGAGATCGTTGGACCCTCTTCTGCTCATGCTGCTCCTCTTCGTTTTAACGGCCTTTGCCTGTCTGCGGTTCCAGATTTCGGAAGCGCCTCTTATTATTATATCCCCCGTTCTCGGCCTCAGTCAAGAAAAAGGACTCTTATCTCCTCTTCAGCATCTTTTTGGCGATGCCGAGGAAATAGGCAAAGTGGGCGGACTTTCCGAACAATATGAAGTAGACCGCGTTGGGCACAGAAGCGCAGATGAGCATCTGCAGTATGAAGCCCCCGTATCCTCCGAAGCTCACGAGGCTGCACAGGAACCAGGTCAGGGCGCAGAGCAGGGTATTGAGGACCGCGTATCCTAGCTGGTTCAGCAGGTATTTCCGCCACCCTCCCCCGAAATAGTTATTATAAAAGACGTAGGGCTCAAACCAGATGCATATGAAGGCCGTGGTCAGAATGGTGCCCAGGATGACTCCCGCTGTGCCGAGCTTTATGGCCAGGGGTATGGACAGTATGACGTTCGCCGCGGCTTCGATCAGAGCCTTGTACATGTCGGCCCTGAAGATGCCCGCGGCCTCCTTGAAGACAAGGACCGTCTTTCTGATGCCGGTGAGATAGTAGCTCACTATGAGGCAGATCAGCACGAAGGTGGACAGAAGGAATTCCTCGCCCAGCCAGAGCCTGATGAAGGGAGGTATGAGGCAGAACAGGCAGATGCCGGTGAATCCGAACATCCAGACATTGACCAGTATGATGTGGTCCATGACCTCTCTCGTATGCTCTTTATCCCCCGCCGCTATGAGGTTCCCTATGCTGGCCGTAGCGGAGCCGAAGATCTTGTAGATGAGATTGGATATACCGCCGGTAAGCAGGGTGTAATTGGAGTAAAGGCCGACGCTCACAAGACCCACGAACTTGGATATTATCAGGTTGTCGGAGGAAAAGACTATGACTCCCCCCAGCTTGTGGCAGAACATGCCGGAGACGTCGGCCCTTATTGTAGCGACCTCCTCTTTGGGCAGGGGCTTTACGTCCTTTTCCTTCAGCAGGGGGTACATCCTGTCGGCGATGTGCGAAATGAGGAAATTGCCTATGACGGTAAACACTATGGAAGTGAAAAGATAGGCGGAATAATCCCTTGTCTTTACGAGTATCAGCAGCCTTACCAGTATGCAGGCGGCGCTGACGGCCAGATGCTCAAGGGTGGAGATGTATTCCTTCTGGTCGCAGATTATGAGGGATCTCTTGTAGGTGAAGAAGTAGGAGGCGGCGGCGTTTAAGACATAAAGAACGTAATACAGGCCTATGCGGGGCATGTCCTTGGGTATATCCTTGATGAGGAAGCTCAAAAAAGGCGTGAGCGCGACGCCCAGGACCAGGATAATGATGCCTATCGCGGTATAAAACTTCCGGTACAGGGCCATGAGGCTCTTGAGCTTTTCGCTGTCG
>JAFRWQ010000212.1 GCA_017437925.1 Bacillota bacterium | reverse complement strand
TGGGCTCCCAGTATCCTGCCGCCGGGGACTTCAAATATGAGTTTGAAGAACATGTATTTGGAGCCCGGCATGATGCCGACCTTGTCGGGGGGCAGGACTATCGCCGAGTCGAACTTAAGGCCCGCGTCCTTTGCGGCCTTTTCGTTGAGGCCGGTGGAAGCCGCGTTGAGCCCGAAGACCTGTAAGCATGACGAGCCTATGAAGCCCTTGTATTTCGAGTCTATGCCGCAGATGTTGTCGGCTGCGATCCTTGCTTCTTTCTGGGCGGGGCCTGCGAGGGCGAGCCTTCCGGGAAGGCCGGTGATCCTGCTGAAGGTCTCCACCGCATCGCCCACGGCGTAGATGTCGGGGTCAGCGGTCTGAAATCTTTCGTTCACCTTTATCCCGCCGGTCTTTCCGATCTCAAGGCCGCAGTCCTTCGCCAGGCTGTTTTCGGGAGCGACGCCTATGGCCATTATGACCGCGTCGGCCTTGACCTCGAACTCTTTGCCGTCTTTTACGGCCTTTACCCCGGCATCGGTCACGGCGCTCACCATGCTTGAAAGATGCAGGGCCACTCCGCTGTCGTAGAGCTCTTTATGGATGTACTGGACGCTGTCATAGTCGAAGGGGCTTAAGACCTGGCCGAGGCCTTCTATGATGCTGACGTTAAAGCCGGCGTTCTTCAGGTTTTCGGCCGCTTCTATGCCTATGAAGCCTCCGCCCACCACGGCAACGTCTTTTGCATCTTTGGAAATGAGATAGTCCTTGATCCTGACGACGTCGTCCACATTGCGTATGGAGAAGACGTTCTCCCTGTCTATCCCGGCTATGCTTTTGGGCATGACGGGCCTTGCTCCGGGGGAGAGGACCAGCTTGTCGTAGCTCTCCTCGTAAGTATCTCCTGTAAGGGTATCTTTAACGACGACCTTTTTTTCGTCTCTTTTTATCTTCACGACCTCGCTGTTTACGCGGACGTCTATATTGTGCCTTCTCTTGAAGGCCGCGGGAGTCATCATTATCAGGGTCTCGGGCTTTTCCACGACTCCTCCGAGATAATAGGGAAGGGCGCAGTTGGAATATGAAACGTCGCTTCCTCTTTCAAATACGATTATTTCGGCCTTTTCATCGAGCCTTCGGACTCTGGCTGCGGCTGACGCGCCTCCGGCAACCCCTCCTATAACCACCAGTTTCATTTTCGGGCCTCCTCTCTTAAATGTGCTTTTAAGACATTTTCATTATACAGTATCTTTAAGCGAAACTCACTATTCAGGCAGAACATATTATTGCGCCTATGAAGACCCGGAGCGGCGTTCTGAGCTCCGCTTTTTTCTTGCGGCAGCGGTCCCGCCGTGGTATAATTTTATGAATATGAAAGTATAAGGGGAAAGTTGTGTTTAAAAAGCTTGATTTCATCCTTGAAAAATACGAGGAACTGAGCCTTACGGTCTCCGATCCCGACGTGATCGCGGATCAGAACCGCTGGCAGAAATACATAAAGGAGCTCAGCGAGCTGGAGCCCGTGGTCAACAAGTACAAGGCCTACAAGAAGGCCCAGTCGGACCTTGAGGACGCCAAAGAGATGCTCACAGAGGGCGACGAGGAGATACGCGAGATGGCAAAGCTCGAGATCTCCGAGTGCGAGGAGAACATCGAAAGGCTCACCGAGGAGCTCAAGATAGCCCTTCTGCCCAAGGATCCCAACGACGAGAAGAACGTTTATCTCGAAGTCAGGGCGGGTACCGGCGGAGAAGAGGCGGCTCTGTTCGCGGCCGATCTTCTGCGCATGTACACCAGGTACGCGGAGCGCAGGGGCTGGAAGACCGAGCTCACCGACGTCAACGACACCGGCATAGGCGGGGTCAAGGAAGCCGTCGTCAGGATCATCGGAAGGGGAGCCTACTCCAGGCTCAAGTACGAGTCCGGCGTCCACAGGGTGCAGAGGGTGCCCGAGACCGAAAGCGCAGGCCGCATCCACACCTCGGCGGCCACCGTCGCCATCATGCCCGAGGTGGAGGACGTGGAGGTCGACCTGTCCTGGCAGGACATCAGGGTCGATACCTTCAGAGCTTCGGGTCACGGCGGACAGTACATCAACATGACCGATTCGGCGGTGCGCCTCACCCACATCCCCACCGGAGTCGTGGTCCAGTGCCAGGACGAGAAGTCCCAGCTCAAGAACAAGGAGAAGGCCTTCAACGAGCTGAAATCAAGGCTCTACGCCTTCTATCAGCAGCAGCAGCACGACGAGCAGGCGGCCGAAAGAAAGGGCCAGGTGGGCTCCGGCGACCGCAGCGAGCGCATCAGGACCTACAACTTCCCCCAGGGAAGGGTCACCGACCACCGCATAGGCCTCACCATATACAAGCTCGACAGCTTCATGGACGGAGACCTGGACGAGATCATAGACGCCCTGATCACCAGCGACCAGGCGGAGAAGATGAAGAATTCATAGGATGAAGACCCTTTATCTCACCACAGCAGAAGAAGACCTTAGGATAGGGGCGGCCATCATCAGGACCGGGGGCCTGGTAGCCTTCCCCACCGAGACCGTCTACGGCCTGGGAGGCAACGCCCTGGACCCCGAAGCTTCTAAGAAGATATACGCGGCCAAGGGAAGGCCCTCCGACAACCCTCTTATAGTCCATATATCGGAGATCTCCCAGATCGAAGGCCTGGTGAAGTAATTCCCCGAAAACGCAAAGAAGCTGGCGGAAGCCGTATGGCCCGGCCCCATGACCATGGTCTTAAACAAGAAGCCGGCAGTCCCTTCTGAGACCACCGGAGGCCTTGACACCGTGGCGGTGAGGATGCCCGCAAGCCCCGCGGCTTTAAGGCTCATAAGTCTTTCGCAGGTACCCATAGCCGCTCCTTCCGCCAATCTTTCGGGCCATCCCAGCCCCACCCGCTGGCAGCACGTTAAGGAAGACCTGGACGGAAGAGCCGACGCCATAATAATGGGCAGCCCCTGCGTGGGAGGCATAGAGTCCACAGTCATAGACATGACGGGGGAGCTCCCCCAGATATTAAGGCCCGGCCTCATAACCCCCGAGAGGGTGACTCAGGTGCTGGGCGTCCCCTGCGATTACGACCCGGCCATACTGGGAAGGCCCGACCCCGGCCTCATACCCAAGGCCCCGGGAATGAAATACAAGCACTACGCCCCCAAGGCCGAGATGAGGCTCTTCAGCGGGGAAAAAGAGGCGGTCGCAAGGACCATAAGGGAGACCGCCGAAGCCCTCCGCCTTGAGGGCAAAAGCGTCAGCGTCATAATCTACGACGACAGCCGGGACGCGGCCGAAAGGCTCTTCGACGACCTCAGAAGAAGCGACAGCGAAGGGGTCGACGTTATCCTGGCCATGGCCCTTCCCGAGGGCGAGTCGGTGGCGTTTTCGGTTATGAACCGCATGCTCAAGTCTGCGGGATATAACATACAGCAGGTTTAGCAGCGAAAGCTGCGGGAGGTGAAAATGAAGATAGCCCTTGCAAGCGATCACGGCGGCTTTGAGCTCAAAGAAGCCCTCAAGAAGCACCTTGCCGAGGACAGAAACATGGAGGTGCTGGATCTGGGTACCGACGGTCCCGGGTCCGTGGATTATCCCGTCTACGGCCACGCCTGCGGAAGAGCGGTGGCGGACGGCGAAGCCGACCTGGGCATAGTTTGCTGCGGCACCGGCATAGGCATTTCCATCTCGGCCAACAAGATCAAAGGCGTGCGCTGCGCCCTGGTATGCTCCGACTTCATGGCGGAGATGACCAAGCGCCACAACGACGCCAACATGCTGGCCTTCGGAGGCAGGACCACCTCTGTGGAGGACGCGGTCCGCTGGACCGACATCTGGCTCGACACCCCCTTCGAGGGAGGACGCCATCAGAGAAGGATAGACATGATCGAGCCGGTCCCCTGCTGCGAAAAGGACCCGGAAAACACCGAGGAATAAGCCCCGAAAGGGCATTCCGCCCCAAACTGCGTCAGAAACGGGCGCGCCGCCCGCAATATATAGAAAACTTACATATAAGTTCCGGAGGAAAACCATGAGCAAAGTATATGTATTCGACCATCCCCTCATCCAGCACAAGGTCACCATCATGAGGATGAAGGAGACCGGCACCAAGGAATTCAAGGAGCTGGCCAAGGAAGTCGTCACCCTGATGACCTACGAAGCGACCAGGGATCTGCCCTTAAAGGACGTGGAGATCGAGACCCCCATGTGCAAGACCACCCAGAAGATGCTGGCCGGCGAAGACATCGCCATCATCCCCATCTTAAGAGCCGGTCTGGGCTTCGTTGACGGAATGCTGGCCTGCGTCCCCAACGCGAAGGTAGGCCACATAGGCCTCTACAGGGATCCCGAGACCCACCTGCCCGTCGAATACTACTGCAAGCTGCCCACCGACATAGACAAGAGAAAGATCTTCGTGGTGGATCCCATGCTGGCCACCGGCGGCAGCGCCGTCGACGCCATCGACTCCATCAAGAAGAGGGGCGGAAAGGACATAGTCTTCATGTGCCTCATCGCGGCTCCCGAGGGCAT
This sequence comes from Bacillota bacterium, assembly GCA_017437925.1. The sequence goes on along the minus strand of JAFRWQ010000212.1, from coordinate 59 downwards.
AGAAAAACTCTCCAAAGCCCATCCCGACGTGGACATCTACATCGCCGCAAGAGACGAGA
>JAFRWQ010000211.1 GCA_017437925.1 Bacillota bacterium | reverse complement strand
GCGTACAGTCCATGGAGAAACGGAGGTGGAGCTAATGAAGAATCAGACCAAGAGCCTCCGCCTGGGCGGCTACAGCGTTCTGGCCAGCGCCATAGTCATAGCCATAGCCGTCGCGGTCAACCTCTTCGCGGGCGCCATCCCCGCCAAATACACCAGATTCGACACCAGCGCCAAGGAGCTCTACACCCTGGGCGACACCACCATGAAGGTGCTTCAGAATCTGGATCAGGACGTTGAGATCCTCTGGCTCGTCTCCGACGGCAGCGAGGACAAGACCGTCCAGCTGCTGCTGGACGAATACGTCAGCGGTTCAAAACACATAAAGCTCAGAAAGCAGGATCCGGACATCAATCCGGCCCTGATAGCCCAGTACACCGGGACCTTCCGCGAGAACAGCCTCCTGGTAAAGGCCGGCGACAGGGACCGCTTCGTCGACTTTTATGACATCTACACCGTAGAGTACGATCCCAACACCTACATGTACACCGGCGATTACAGCATCAATTTCAGCGGCGAGAACGCCATCACCGGCGCCATCAACTACGTTACCAACGCCGAGCTGCCCAAGGTATACGCCCTTAAAGGACATGGCGAAGCGGAGCTGTCGACCAACCTGAACGCCGACGTCAAGCTGGCCAACGTGGAGATAGCGGAGCTCAACCTCATGGGATCCGACAGAGTGCCCGAGGACGCCGACGCGGTATTCATCTTCGATCCCCAGTCCGACCTCAACGACGAGGAAAGGACCAAGCTCGAGAACTACCTGGCCATGGGCGGCAACCTGCTGCTCATCACCGGAGTTCAGGAGGACGGCAAGGCCCTGGAGAGCTTCAACAAGCTCATGGAACCCTACGGCGTCACCGCCGTCGACGGCATGGTCATAGACCAGAACAGCGGCAATTACGCCAGCGGCCTTCCCTACAACCTGCTGCCCGACATAGTAACCAACACCATAACCCTGCCGGTCAAGAACAACAACTACCGTGTCCTGATGCCCTACGCGCAGGGCCTGCAGGTAGAGACCCTGGGCGACACCACAATACTCACCAACAAGCTCTTCCGCACCTCCAACAGCGCCTACTCCAAGGTCGCGGGCTACAATATGCAGACCTTTGAGAAGGAGGCGGGGGACATAGAGGGAGGCTTCGCCCTGGGCGTCGCCATCACCAAGACCCTCAGCGAAGAGCTGCAGATCTACTCCAAGATGGTGTGGTACACCACCCCCTACCTGCTCAACGAAGACGTGAGCAAGAGCGTGGGCGGAGCCAACGAGACCATCTTCATCAACACCCTGGCCTGGCTCTGCGATTCCGAGGAGGGCGGAGTGGTCATCAGCGCCAAGAGCATGGCCGATGAGACCCTCAACATGAGCGCCTCCACCGTCAACATACTCACCGTCGTCTTCGTGGGCGTGATACCCCTCGCTTATCTGGCGATAGGCATCATAGTCTGGGTCAGAAGGAGGCACAGATAATGAACAGGGGAACAAAGCTCCTCGTACTGCTGATCATACTGGCCCTGGCCGGCTTCGGCGCCTGGTATTTCATGAGCCACGAGTCCGAGGAGCCGGAAGAGGAAGAGCCCGCCCAGAAAGCGGATACCACCATGACCGCCTTCTCCGTGGATCTCGATAAAGTGAAGTCCTTCAGCTGGACCTGCCTTTCCAGGAGCGGAGAGGTCGAAAGGGAAGGGGACCACTGGGTGACGACCGATGAGAACGGTGAAAAGCAGACCGCAGACCAATCCATCATGGATACCCTGACAGGAGAGATCGCCCTGGTCACCGCAAGAAAGGTGATCGAGAACGTCGCCGGCAATGAAGGCTACGGTTTCGAGGACCCGATCTGTGAGATCCACATCGAGGCCGATCAGAGCTACACCCTCGTCTTCGGAGACCCCGCCACCAGCGATGAAGAGTGCTACTACTTCACCCCCGGCGATGGACACGTCTACCTGGTTCCCGGCACCATGAGCAGCGATTTCTTCTACAGGAATTCCGACCTGCTGCCCAAGGAGACCGCCCAGTAATTTCATAAGGCTCAAGTAAGTACCCCCGCGCAAATATGATTTGTCACGGGGGTCTTTTTACGCTAAAATCAAGGTGTATCTTGCTCCGTCCTTAAAGGGAGAATACTATATGAAGAAAAGATTTTTCGCGATACTGCTGTGCCTGGCTCTTATGCTTTCGGCCTTCCCGGCCGCGGCCTTTGCCCACAGCGAAGACCTTGCTTCGGAAGAGGAACTGGCGCGGGACCTCAAGGCCCTGGGCCTTTTTCAGGGCGTCTCCGACACCAATTTCGCCCTGGGAAGAGCCCCCACAAGGACCGAAGCCCTCGTAATGCTAATAAGGGTGTTGGGAGCGGAAGGAGAAGCCTTAAAGGGCGGCAGGACCCATCCCTTTACCGACGTAGCGGAATGGGCGGACGATTACGTTGCCTATGCCTTTGAAGAGGGCCTCACGGAGGGCGTCGCTCCCGACAGATTCGGAAAGTCCGACGCCAGCGCTGCCATGTACCTCACCTTCGTACTGAGGGCCCTGGGCTATTCCGACGAGAACAACGCAGACTTCACCTGGAGCAACCCCTACGGGCTTGCCGTAAAGACCGGGATACTTCCCGACAGCGTCGACACCGAGAACTTCTTAAGGGCCGACGTCGTCCTGGTTTCCTACGCGGCCCTGGGCGCAAGGCTTAAAGACAGCGATAAGACCCTGGCCGACAAGCTCATAGAGGCCGAAGTCTTTACAAGAGAAGACTACGAGGCCAACATAGACCTGGCCAAGGTGGGCATAGTTTCCACCCCCGAGCAGCCCGCTGCGGCAGCCGCCGATCCCGAAGAGCCCCTGACCCCGCTGAAGGCTAAGGAAATATACGCCAGGTGCGCGGGGGCCGTGTTCTACATCGAGATGTATGACTCCTTCGGAGACGTCCTGTCCACCGGCAGCGGCTTCTTCATAGGCACCAACGGCACCGCGGTCACCAATTACCACGTGATAGAAGGGGCGTCCTCGGCCTCGGTGATGCTCTCGGACGGCAGCTCCTACGACGTGGAGGGCATATACGACTTCAGCGAGGACCTGGACATCGCCCTGATCAAGGTGAACGGCAGCGGATTCCCCGTGCTGACCCCCGGCGACCCCTCGAAGATAGTGACCGGCGATGAGATCTTCGCCATAGGAAGCCCCTTGGGCTTTGACTCCACCATATCGGAGGGCATAATCTCCAACGTCAAGAGGACCATGGGTGAGGTCGACTTCATACAGTTCACCGCGGCCATCTCCTCGGGCAGCAGCGGAGGAGCCCTCATAGACGAGTACGGCAGGGTCATAGGCATCACCTCGGGCTCCAGCATATACGGCGAGGTCGCCCAGAACGTCAATTTCGCCATTCCCATCAGCCTGGTCCGGGAGCTTTCCGCGGATACCCTGACCGACTTCAGCTCCCTCATAGTGGTCCCCGAGGCCTATCTTGAGGTCTCAAAGACTGAGATCAGCCTGCAGGAGGGCGAGACCTACTACCTGCAGGTCTACCAGAGCTACGACTACGACGCCTGGATCACCTACTATCCGGCAGATGATGACGTGGTCAAGAAGAGCTGGGGCAGCTGGTCCAGCCACTACGATATAAGCCTGGTCCTGACCGGACTTTCCGAAGGCACGGCGGAGGTGCTGCTGGTCCTCACCGACGACAGCGGCATAGAGATGGACAGGAAGACCGTGACCGTCACCGTTACGAAAAAAGTCGACAGGGCGGAGCTCAAATTCTCCAACCCTTCGCCCTCGGTCAAGCAGGGTTCGACCGTCACCGTCACCGTGACCCAGAACCTGGACCGCGACATCACAGTAAACTATAACCTTCCCGAGGGCTCCTGCGTCAGCTGCGAGTGGGGCGAATTCACCGACGCCTACAGCTGCCCGCTGCACATCACGGGCCTTTCGAAGGGCCGCAGCTGGATACAGGTGGTCCTCTGCGACGCTTATACCGGGGAGGTGCTCACAGCCAAAAACATGTACGTGACTGTAGAGTAAAATGAAGAGGGGCTGAGCCCCGGACAGGAGGAAAACATGGAACTTGAAAAGGTAATATCCAACTTCAGGTCGGCGGGCTTTAAGGTCAGTTATTTCGAGACCGGAAAGGAAGCCGCGGACTACCTCAACGCTCAGGTCGACGGAAAGACTGTGGGCTTCGGGGGCTCGATGACCCTGAAAGAACTGGGTCTCGATCTCAGCCTCGCAGAGCACAACACGGTCTGGAATCACTGGAGAGTGCCCGAAGGCATGACCGCAGACCAGGTG
>JAFRWQ010000210.1 GCA_017437925.1 Bacillota bacterium | reverse complement strand
GCCCGCACAGGCGGCTTGCTTTATCTTTGGCAATCAATCCAAAGGTTTATATTCTGTTACAGTTTTCAAGTAGGTTTCCGTATCGCCGTTGAGGATCAAATCCGCATAGGCTGCCGGATCGTTGTAAATCAGCCAGTCCAGTTCTGACCGCTGATACATATTGTCTGCAACCTCGTTCTCCACGGCGGTGCAGTCTATAGAAATCATACTGCCGTCTGCATATTTCAGCTCGACACAAGCGGTGTCCATATTGAACTCACAAGAAATCACCTTATCCATAAGAACCTCCAAAATACGGGATTAAATCATCCCAAAATATTTCATTGCTTCTCGGATTGCGTTCTCTTTCTCGGACGGACACTGGGGCTGTCTGGAATCCTCCGCTTTCGGCAGATTGTAGTTCTTTCCGACCTCCAACCCGCACTTTCTTTTGATTTGAGAGATATACAGGTTAGATACCTTTAGTCCGCTATGCTCCAACACATAGTCTTTAATCTGCGTGTAGGTTGCCTTATCTTGAAAATCAGACATATCCATATCTTCCAAAGAGAACTCAACCCGAACCTTTTTCGAGTCGATCTCACCCTTGGAAAGCAAGACAACCGTTTCCACATGGTCGGTGAAGGGGAACATGTCAATGGGCCTGATCTTCTCCACCTCATAGCCCTTCTTAACGAAGCTTTTCAGGTCTCTTGCCAGGGTGTCGGGACCGCAGGATACGTAGACTATGCGTGAGGGGGAAAGCTTCGCGGCGGACCATATGAACTCCTCGGTGCTGCCGCTTCTGGGGGGATCCAGGATGATCACGTCTGCCTTCTCCCCTTTTTCCGCCATGGATCTTATGAAGCGGGAGGCGTCGTCTTTGTAAAAGCGGGCGTTCTTTATGCCGTTGTATTTGGCGTTGGATACAGCGTCCTTAACGGCGTTGGGATTGAGCTCGACCCCTATGACGCGGCCGGCCTTTTGGGCGGCGCAGAGGCCTATGGTGCCGGTGCCGCAGTAGGCGTCCAGCACGGTCTCGTTGCCCGTGAACCCGGCAAATTCAACGGTCTCGCGGTAAAGGGCTTCGGCCTGGATCGGGTTCACCTGGTAGAAGGACGAGGCGGATATGCGGAAGCTCAGCCCCATCAGGCTGTCCCTGATGAAGCCGGGGCCGTAAAGGGTCTGGGAGCGCTCTCCCAGCACCATGCCGGTCCTTTTGCCGTTGATGTTCTGGACGACGGTGGTGATGTCGGGGCAAGCTTTTAGCAGGGCCTTGACATAATTGTTCCTTGAGGGAAAGACGGGGCCCGAGGTGACGATAACCACCATGATCTGCCCGCTGAAGCGGCCTTTTCTTATGAGTATGTGGCGGAGAAGGCCCGTGCCTCTGTCCTCGTCGTAAGCCTGAAGCTTGAAATCCCCGGCAAGGCCCACGGCTGACTCTATGATCTCGCGGCTTCTTCTGTCTTCGAGCATGCAATCGGCGCTGCCTACGACCTTGTGGGAATTCTCCTCGTAGCTTCCCGAAATGATGCTGCCTTTGGGACCTTTCGCCAGGGCGTGGTGGACCTTGCACCTGTAGCCTTCGGGGGCCTTCATCCCTATTATGGGAAGGACGGGCCCGAAGTCTCCCAAAAGAGCCTCCATCTTCTTCTGTTTTAAGGCCAGCTGCTCTTCGTACGGGACTCCCTGATACTGACAGCCCCCGCAGCGGCCCGCCGCCCTGCACCTTTCCATGCTACACCAGCCTGTGCTCTATGATAAGGCTTCCTTTTTCGGCCCTGACATTACCGAGAGCCCCGCAGATGAGGGGCATCATGGGGGGAAGATGGCCCACGTCGGCATCCATTACGACGGGCACATGGTACTTTTCAAGGACGGGGAGCGCGGCGGAGATGCGGTCAAGGCCGAAGCTTTCCGCGTTAAAGAAATAGGGACGGCCTATGATGAAGCCTCTCGCGGTATCGAACCAGCCGGCTTCTTCAAGCTGCCAGTATGCCCTTCTCATGGCGACCGGGGAAAGGTCGCAGGCCTCGAGGAACCAGACGATCCCGTCGCTTTCGTAGCGGCGGCAGAACTCCTTCACCCTGTCGAAGCGGGTCCCGCAGAGCAGGCTAAGCACGTCAAGGCAGCCGCCCAGAAGCCTTCCCGAAAAGTTCAGAGACTCGCCTTCTTCGATCTCGCAGCCGTCCGGCTTAAAGACTTTAAGGCATGAAGGCTCGGTGACATTGTAAGGGACAAAGGGGTTTTCCTCGGTTTTGAGAGCCTCGATCTCCCATTTATCATAATTTTTGACCGTAAGATTATTACCGTTAAGCAAACCCAAAGCGTCGTACAATGAAGTATGCAGAGGCTTCATCCCGAAAGCGGGAGCGCAGGGCCCGTAAACGGCCGCGGTATCGCAGAGGGTCGGAAGAGTAAACGTAAGATTCGTGTTGTCGGAATAGCCCATGAACCAGCGGGGACGGGCCTTGGCTATGGCCTCAAAATCAACGAAACTCAGGTCCTCGCACATGGTCTCTCCCCCGCCGACGGAAAGCGCGGCGGAGCAGTCATCCCTTGTAAGGAAATCGTTGATCTCGGCGGCGCAGAGCTCGGGAGTATTGCTCTTTCCCTGACCCAATGCGGCCCGGCAGTTGGGGCCGGTGAGCGTATCATAGCCCTGCCCGCCGAAAAACCTCAGAGCCTCGTCAAAGCAGCTGAGATAGGGGTCGAAACTGCAGCCGAAGGACGGAGCTATAAAGCCCAACCGATCGCCTTTTTTCAGGAATTCGGGGTATCTCATCTTCTGTTCTTACCTCGCTTTTGGGACGGTCCCTGTCCGGTTCCGGATTCGGACACGGGCTTTGCCGAAGGCCTGCCCGCGGGCTTCTTTTCCGGTTTTCCCGCCTTTGTATTTGCCTTAGCGGCGGTATCCTTCGGTCTTCCTCCCGGGACTTTGGATCTTTCGCTGCCTGCTTTAGCTCTCTCTCCAGCCGTCTGCCTGGGCGCTATGAGGCAGTGCTTCCTGTCCCAGCCTATCAGGTCCTGCCTTCCGGCCTTGATCAGGGCTTCCTTGACCAGCTCATAGTTTTCGGGCTTTCTGTACTGTATGAGCGCCCTCTGCATGGCCTTTTCGCGGGGGCTTGAGGGCACGTAGACTTTCTCCATGGTGCGGGGGTCCACACCGGTGTAATACATGACCGTGGAGATGGTCGAAGGGGTCGGATAAAAGTCCTGGACCTGCTCGGGCATGTAGCCCATGTCTCTTACGCTCTCGGCCAGGGCGACGGCGTCCTTTAAGGTCGAACCGGGATGAGACGAAATCAGGTACGGCACAGCGTACTGGTCCAGGCCCAGTCTCTCGTTGGTTTTGTCAAAGCGGTCTATGAACTCTTTGTAGACGCTGTTTTCGGGCTTTCCCATGAGCCTTAAGACATTGTCGCTGACGTGCTCGGGAGCCACCCTCAGCTGGCCGCTGACATGGTACCTGCAAATCTCTTCGATGAAAGCGTCGCCCTTTTTATCGGCGAGCACGTAATCAAAGCGTATGCCGGAGCGTATGAAGACTTTTTTGACCCCCTTGATCGCCCTGAGCTTTCTCAGAAGGCTGATGTAGTCGGCGTGCTCGGCCTTAAGGTTGGGACAGGGCCTGGGAAAGAGGCACTGGCGGTCCTTGCATACCCCGTGCTTGAGCTGCTTGTCGCAGGACGGACGCCTGAAATCCGCCGTCGGCCCTCCCACGTCGTGGATGTAGCCCTTGAAATCGGGATCCTTCGTCATGGCCTCGGCCTCCCTTATGAGGGACTCGTGGCTCCTCACCTGAACTATGCGGCCCTGGTGGAAGGTCAGAGCGCAGAAGCTGCAGGCTCCGAAGCAGCCCCGGTTGCTGGTGAGGGAGAACTTGATCTCCTTTATGGCCGGCACCCCGCCCTCTTTCTCGTAGGAGGGATGGTAGGCGTTCATGTAGGGAAGCTCGTAAACGTCGTCCATCTCAAGGGTCGTGAGGGGCCTCTGGGGCGGGTTCTGGACGATGTAGCGGTTCTCGCCGTACTTTTCTATGAGGGGCTTCGCCGTGGCGTAGCCGGCGTTCTGATACTGGATATAAAAGCTCTTCGCGTACTCAAGTTTGTCTTTCTCGAGGGCGGAGAACTCAGGCAGCATTATGCCGTCCGCGACTCCAAAGGGGTCTCTGGTCTTGTAAACGCTGCCGTTAACGAAGGTGATGTCGGAGATGTCAAGGCCGCTGTTCAGGGCGTCCGCGGTCTCGACTATCGAAAGCTCCCCCATGCCGTAGAGCAGAAGGTCCGCCCCCGAATCGAGGAGTATGGAACGCTTGAGCCTGTCCGACCAGTAATCGTAGTGGGCAAGGCGCCTGAGGCTCGCTTCTATGCCCCCGATGATGACGGGGGCGCCCTTAAAGCGTTGTTTTATGAGGTTGCAGTAAACTGCGGTAGCATAATTGGGCCTTTTCCCGGCCTTGCCGCCGGGGGTGTAGGAATCGGACGACCTGGGCTTCTTGTTCACCGTGTAGTGGTTCACCATG
>JAFRWQ010000209.1 GCA_017437925.1 Bacillota bacterium | reverse complement strand
TAGAGCATGGGCGGCTCGCCGAGGCCCTCGACCGGCCGGTCGAGCGTCAGCACCGCCATGTCGTAGCCGAGCGGGGTGTTGTCGAACTCGTCGTAGCCCGAGTAGAGCTCGGCGAAGTCGCCGACCACCTCGGCCAGCTCCTTAAGATCGGGACCCAGGTCTTCGGGCTCAAGGCCCGCCGTGCAGCCCGAGAGCCTTACCAGCTCCCCTCCTCCGAAGAATTCTGCGTCGAAGCAGTCGGAGAGGCCGTTGGGGACCATGACGTAGCCGCCCTCCTTGACGTAGGTCCTGACCCTGTCAAGGGCGGTGTCGGCTCCCGGAGCCGCCAGGGTCTCGTCAAGGTAGAGCAGGTCGTAACCGTTGAGATAACCCTCTTTCGCGTACTCGTCCGATTTTGAAAAATCAAGGAGATCGGCGGTAAAGCCCAGCAGTGTCGGCTGGGTGAGATAGGTGTAGCTTTCGGGCTGGGCCTTGGGCTTATAGCAGACCACGGCGGCCTTAAGCTCATAGCTTCCGCCCTCGGTTAAAAAGGCGGGAAGGCTGTCCTCCGGCTCCGCCGGGCCTTCGGGCCCGACCGGAGTCTGAGGCTCGACCGTGCCCGGATCTTCGGGGGGATCCGGCTCCTTCGGCTTGTTATTTTTGGACCCGCAGCCCGCAAGGGATGCAAGGATGAGGGTCAGGCATAAAAGCAGGCAGAGCAGCCTTGCTCCCCTGCCTTTTGTTTCGCTTTTCATCTGCATTTCTCCTCTATGACGGCCTTCATCACGGCCACCACCTGGGGTATCGTGAGGTAAGAGCTGTCGATGACCGAGGCGTCGTCCGCCTTTGCGAGGGGGTTGTGCTCCCTGTGCATGTCCCGGTAGTCCCTCTGCCTTATGTCGGCTTCGACCTCGTCGATATCGCAGGGAAGGCCTTTTTGCGCCAGTTCTTTTGCCCTCCTCTCCGCTCTCACCCGGGGGGAGGCGTCCAGATAGATCTTCACCTCGGCGTCCTTGAGGACGTTGGTCCCTATGTCGCGGCCGTCCATCACGACGCTCTTTCTCGACCCCATGGCGCGCTGCAAAGCGACCAGCTTCTCCCTGATCGCAAGCACGGCAGAGCTGGCGGAAGCCATCTCGGAGACCTCGGGGGTCCTGATGAAGCCCTCGACCTCCTCTCCGTCCAAAAGCACGTGGCCGCCGGAGATGTCTACGTCGGTGGCGTCCAGCATCTTCTTCAGCGCTTCGGGGTCGCTGTAGTCGGTGCCCGTCCTTATGAGCTTCAAGGCGACCGCCCTGTACATGGCTCCCGTGTCAATGTAATCTATGCCAAGCTCCTTTGCCAGAAGCTTTGCCATGGTGGACTTTCCCGCTCCCGCGGGTCCGTCTATGGCTATTCTGAAAACTTCTTTCATTACAGTTCTCCGCCTTGCTCGTTCTTTGCCGCTGTCTTAAGAGCCTTGGAGGGCAGCTTTCCGTCCTCGGTGCCGAGGAGCTTTTCGATCTCGGCGATGAAGGTACCGACGTCTTTAAACTGCCTGTAGACCGAGGCGAAGCGCACGTAGGCGACCTCGTCCAGCTCCTTGAGATGGTCCATGACCACCTCGCCGATGAAGGCGCTGCTGATCTCCTTTTCCATCATGTTGTTGAGACCGCGCTCTATGTTGTTCACGACCTCGTCCATCTGCTCTCTCGTGACCGGCCTCTTCTCGCAGGCCTTGATGATGCCGTTGAGTATCTTGTTCCTGTCGAAGGACTCGCGGCTGCCGTCACGCTTTACTACCATGAACAGGACCTCTTCGACCTTCTCATAGGTGGTGAAGCGCTTGCCGCAGCTTATGCACTCTCTTCTGCGCCTGATGGCGCGGCCGTCCTCGGTGGGACGGGAATCTATGACCTTGGAATCCGGATGATCGCAATAGGGACACTTCATCTCAATTCTCCCCCGCCTTTTATCTGGCGGACACATCGCATGGTTTTACACATATCATAATACACTATATCTTGTGGTCAGCGCAATATTATTTTTCTGCGGGCGCATTTCATTAAAGTGCGTTTCCGCGGGAGCCCCAATTGTCCAAAGAAGTGATAATAGCAAGTACGCCTTTATTTTTAAGATATATATGGTATAATAACCGCAATCTTGGTCGCAATCGCTTCGCTTTTGCTCTTATGCGGTTATTGAACCGTTCGGTCGCAAGGCGGACGGCGCCTTGCTTTTATGGTATAATTACCGCGGCTGAAGACGAAAAGGCTTTCGCCTTTTTTTCCTGCGGCCGTTTGCGGCGTTTGAGACGCAAAGATCACGATACAAGGACAGAAGAAATGAACAGGACCCAGCTGGCTTCAGAGCTTGAAAAAAGAAGGATATTCGGCATCATCTCCCACCCCGACGCGGGCAAGACCACCCTCACCGAGAAGCTCCTGCTTCACGGAGGGGCGATACACCAGGCGGGGACCGTAAAGGCGAGAAAGAACTCAAAATTCGCGACCTCCGACTGGATGGAGATCGAAAAGCAGAGAGGCATCTCGGTCACCAGTTCCGTGATGCAGTTCGATTACGCGGGCAAAGTCATATCCATCATGGACACTCCGGGCCACAACGACTTCGGAGAGGACACCTACCGCATACTGACATCGGTCGACAGCGCCGTCATGGTGATAGACGCAGCCAAGGGTATCGAAGCCCAGACCAGAAAGCTCTTCGCGGTCTGCAAGATGAGGGGTATACCCATCTTCACCTTCATGAACAAGCTGGACCGCGAGGCCAAGGACCCCATGGACCTGCTCTCTGAGCTCGAAGACATACTGGGCATGCCCGCGACCGCCGTCACCTGGCCCATAGGCTCGGGCCTCAATTTCCAGGGCATATACTGC
>JAFRWQ010000208.1 GCA_017437925.1 Bacillota bacterium | reverse complement strand
ACCCATCTACTCCCACGCATTATGAGCAATGTTTACTTTAGCACATCGGACACCGCTTTTGCAAGAGTGGAGAGCTCGTCATCGCTGACCGTCCTCATGTCGAGGAGAAGCTGCCCGTCCTGGATGCGGCCGATGACGGGCACGTTCCAGTGCCTGAGCCTTTCGGCCATCTCATCGACGCTGATCTCTCTGGGCCTTGCCGTGACCGCCCAGGTCTCGATGTCCAGCATGGGGGCCGAGCCTCCGCCCACCCTTCCGGTGTCTTTGATCACGGAGAAATCGCAGACGTAGGGATTCTCGGTGGCGAGCTTTAAAGCGAAGCGCTGGGCCTTGTACTTCACGTCGTCGGGCGAAGCGGTGATCATCTGAAGCACCGGAATGCTGCTTAATGCCTGCTGAGGATCTCTGTACTGCCTGAAGGTCTCTTCAAGAGCCGCCAGGGTCATCTTGTCGAGCCTCATGACGCGGGCCAGAGGATGCTTCTTCATGGCGTCGATGAAGACCTTTCTTCCCGCGATTATGCCGGCCTGGGGGCCTCCCAGGAGCTTGTCGCCGCTGAAGAGGACCAGGTCCGCCCCGTCCTTTACCGCCTGTGGGACCACAGGCTCGTCGAGGCCGTAGGGCTTGAGGTCCACCATGAGGCCGCTGCCTATGTCGTATATCATGGGAAGGCCGTTGTCGTGGGCCAGCCTGACCAGCTCTTTGCATTCCACATCTTCGGTGAAGCCGGTGATTCGGTAGTTGCTGGTGTGGACCTTGAGTATGGCTCCGGTCTTTTCGTTTATCGCCCTCTCGTAGTCGTAGAGATGGGTCTTGTTGGTGGTCCCGATCTCCTTGAGGGACGCTCCGCTGATCCTCATGATGTCGGGTATCCTGAAGGCTCCGCCTATCTCCACAAGCTCCCCTCTTGAGACCACCACCTCGGTGCGGAAGCACACGGAAGAAAGCACCAGAAGAGTCGCAGCGGCGTTGTTGTTGACCGCTATGGCGTCCTCGGCTCCGGTGATCTGACTGATGAGCCTGTTTATGTGGTCGTGGCGGCTTCCCCTGCAGGCTCCGTCGATGTCGTATTCCAGGGTGGAGTAGCCCATGGCGACGGAGGACGAGACCTCGGCAGCGCTTTCGCTGAGCCTGGCCCTGCCCAGATTGGTGTGCAGAATGACTCCGGTGCCGTTGATGACGCGGCGAAGGCTCCTGGCGTCGGAGCGCTTAAGCTCTGCGGCTGCCAGTTCGGCTGCTCTTTCGGGGCTTATATCTATATCTTTTCCCGCAAGAAGGTCGGCCCGCATCGAGGCGACGGCCTTTCTTGCCGCGTCAACGACCGGCTCTCTCGGGCCGGAAGATGCGGCGTCCTTTAAGACCGCCATGCCCAGGACCTGGTCGATCTTGGGAAGATCCTTCAGTTTTTCGCTTATAACACTGTTCATGATGATCACTCGTGAAATTTATAGTACCATCATTTGCGGCTGCGGTCAATTATGTACTTGCGGGTGCGCCACTTTCCACTGAGGAAGTAGACCAGGCCTATGAGGCCGGGCACCAGTCCCGCGCAGGCGTCGCCCATCCAGAGGCCGGGGCAGCCCATGCTGAAAACGAAAGCAAAGAGGTATGAAAAACCGATGCGGGCGACTATGCCGTCAAGCAGGGCGACTGTAAGGTT
>JAFRWQ010000207.1 GCA_017437925.1 Bacillota bacterium | reverse complement strand
GGCAACATGCCCATGCTGGGCAAGATCTTCCTGGTCGACGCCGCCGGAACCATGATAGGAGCCTCCATGGGCGTCACCGTGGTTACCTCCTACGCCGAGTCCGCCGCCGGAGTCGAAGCCGGAGGCCGCACCGGACTCACCTCTCTCACCACCGGAGCCCTCTTCATCATCTCCCTGGTATTCGCTCCCCTCTTCGTAGCGATCCCCTCCGCAGCCACCGGCCCCGTCCTGCTCATGATAGGCATCTCCTGCATGCAGGAGCTCCGCACCCTTGAGTTCGACCTGGTCAACTGGACCCCGGTCTGCATGATGATCTGCTTCACCGCCTTCGCCGACATGGCCACCGGCGTCACCGTCGGACTCTTCACCGACATCCTGGTCCGCGTGGTACACTACGGCTTCAAGAAGGACAGGAAGAAGGAAGACATGCCCAGCCTCGCCACCGTCATCCTGGCGCTGCTCATGGGACTTCAGTTCGTTCTTTAATCGATAATGGTATCTTCGGAACGGGGCTCTTTCGGGCCCCGTTCCCGCAATGAAAGGAAACAGGCAATGAATCTTGTAAAGAAAGACCGCTCCAGACTCACCGCAGCCGCCATGGGCAGAAGATCCTGCGATCTTTCCATAGAGAACGGCCGGCTGGTCAACGTTTTCACCGGCGAGATCTACGACGCCGCCGTCGACATACTTGACGGGGTCGTGGTGCGCATAAGGGAGAGGGGAGAAAGGGCCCAGCTGCCTTCCGCCAATGTGATCGACGCGGGGGGACGCTACCTGGTGCCCGGCTTCGTCGACACCCACCTCCACGTGGAGTCCAGCCTCATGGTGCCCGAGAACTTCGGCAAGGCCGTCTGCGTCTGGGGGACCACCACCGTCATCGCCGATCCCCACGAGATAGCCAACGTCGTGGGCGTCGAGGGCGTGGAATACATGCTCAAAAGCGGCAAGAGCCAGCCCATAAGGCTGTACCAGCTGGCTCCCTCCTGCATACCCTCTCTTCCGGGCCTTGAGGAATCTGGCGCCGTCTTCGGTGCCGAAGAAGTGGGCCGCCTCCTGGACGAGGAGGACGTGATGGGCATAGGCGAGGTCATGGACTACTACGGCGTCTCCGACGACGAGCAGCGCATGCACGATATCATCGCCGAGGGGGACAAGAGGGGCTGCTTCATCCAGGGCCACGCTCCCACCTTCACCGGCGACAGGCTCTGCTCATACATTTGCGGAGGCCCGGTCAGCGACCACGAGTGTGTGGGCTTCGACGAGCTCTACGCCAAGCGCCGCATGGGCATGTACATAGACCTGAGGGTCCACAGCAGGGAGGAGGCCCGCTACCTGCTCAAGGCCGTGAACCCCGGCATCTTCCAGGACACCGTCGCCATGTGCACCGACGACGTCAACGCCTACAGGCTCCAGCGCATGGGTTCCCTCAACCGCTCCGTGGCGGACCTGATACTTGAAGGCATGGACCCCGTCAAGGCCATAAGGAGCGCCACCCTGAACGGTGCCAGGGAGAACGGTTTCTCCGACGTGGGCGCCATAGCTCCCGCCTATTCGGCCGACATCCAGATAGTTGACGACCTGAGCTTCGAGAAGTATCCCCACATGGTCATAATGCAGGGAAGGCTGATCGCCGTGGACGGCGAGTACCTGGGCGCTCCGGCCAGAAAGGCCGAATGCAGCCTGGGCAACACCGTCAATTACGTGGGTATAAACGGGCCCGACGACTTCAGGATACCCGCCGGGGGAAGGCCCCTGCGCCGGGTAATGGTGGTCAACAAGGGCTACGAGGAGAACACCCCGGTATACGAGGATCTCTTCTGCGAGGACGGCTTCGCCTCCATCCCCGAAGACAGGAGGGGAAAGCTCAACTACATCTGCGTACTCAACCGCTACGGCAAGGCCAACAAGACCATCGCCCTCTACGGGGATTTCGGCCTTAAGAAGGGGGCCCTCGCTTCCAGCATAGGCCACGACTGCCACAACATCTGCATAATCTACGCCGATCCGGAAGACGCGTTCACCGCCGTCGAAGCCCTCAAGGCCTGCGGCGGAGGGGTCTGCTACTCCGAGAACGGCAGCGTGAAGGCCCTGCTGGAGCTTCCGGTAGCCGGCCTCATGTCCGACATGCCCCTGGACGACGTCGCAAGGCAGTGCGCCGAGGTGGAGAACGAGATAGCGCGCCAGTGCGGTCTCGAGTCCTTCTCCATCTCCATGCTCATATTCTGCACCCTGCCGGTGTTCGAGCGCTATACTCCCACCGATCTGGGCGTGGTGGACGGCCCGAGAAAGAAGTTCGTGCCCCATATATTCTAGGAAAAAGGCTTAAAAACCGATAAAATGACCCCAAGGACGGCTGCCCGGCGCGGCCGTCCTTGATTTTTCAAGGCTTTTAGACATTAGGCTTTGAATTTTAACCGGCGTTGTGATATACTCATCTTCCTATGTGCACTATTTTAAGAGAAAAACAGGGCTTACGCCCTCATATCGGAAGACTGACGGCGCTTCTGCTCGCCGTCCTGCTGCTCGCGGGCAGCGCAATTCCGGCCTTCGCCGCTTCCAATGAAAGGTACCTCAACTACCTCTTCAAGGACATCTACGTCGACGGTTATCACATCAACAATTACCAGCTTGAGAACCCGGTCTGCATCTACGGCGGCTCGGCCTACGTCCCCCTGGACGACGCCTTCAAGGCCATGCTGGGCCTTGATATCAAGGTCGGAGGAGGGGTCATACAGCTGGTGAAGACAGAGCCCGTACATTACAAGACTCCTTCGGACCTGAGGTTCTACAGGAACCACTTCGACGACCGCATCGGAACTCCCATCTACAGCGGGACAGCCTTCTTCCTCTGCGAAAGCTTCGCCGACCCGGCAGAGCTGGGCGAAAAGGCGAAGACCGCGGGCCTCATGCTGAGCCTCGGAAAGCAGCTGGCGGGGATATACCAGAACACGGCGGCCGCCTCGGACCCTGATATTCCGCAGAGCGCGGGATTTGAGATGCCGGTCATCAGCGAGACCGCAGCCTCCGCCGAGAGCCTGCCCTTAAAGACCTCCGATTTCTGCGACTGCGGCGAAGTTCTTTACGTCCGCCTCACCGCCCTCACAGCCCTTGAGCAGCTGCCCTATACCGCCTATTTCGACAGCGTCGGAGGCCTTTCGATCAGCACCGACGCCTCGGTCAGCGCCCAGTACCTCTTCAGCAACAACAACCGTTCGTACATTGAGGGCAGGACGGCCTACATGAAGAACGCCCAGCCCGCCTTAAGCGACAACGACGCCCTCATCCTCGAGTATCTTTTCCGCCACGAAGCAACGGTCTACGGCCTCAGCCAGGACCTGCTGATGGCGGTCTCCCGCACCGAGAGCACCTACGATCTGAGCCTTCTGGAGAGGAAGAGTCCCATAGGCCTGATGCAGCTGATGCCCAGGACCGTCGAGTACGAAGGCTGGACCGTCGAAGAGGTGAGGGACAAGCACGGAAACATTGAATTCGGTGCCAAGCACCTTTCAGACCTTCTCGCCAGATACGGCGGCAACGTGACCAAGACTCTCTCGGCCTATAACTGGGGCACAGGCTCCGTCGCAAGAGGCACCTACAACACCAATTACGCCAACAAGGTGACCACCTTCCGGTCCAACATAGTCACCTGGTGCGGAAACCGCAGCTACGCTTCCAAGTTCCTTGAGGTATCGGAGAGAGTAAACGCAGCCGCAGCGCTGAAATAAGGCCGGCGCGGCCGAACGATATGAGCTACAAAGTCAAGCTGGACCTTTTCGAGGGACCCTTCGAGCTGCTCATCTACCTGATAGAGCACGCCCGCATGAGCGTCACCGACATAAGGATCTCGGAGATCACAACTCAATATCTGGAATACGTGAGCCGCTTAAGCGAGGCTGACCCCCAACTGGCCCAGGAATTCATGGTCCTGGCCGCCGAGCTCATCGAGATCAAGTCGCGCATGCTTCTGCCCGGGAGGACCGAAGAAGGAGAGGAACAGGCCGAGGATCCCAGAGGGGACCTGGTCCGCCGCATACTGGAGTACAAGCAGTTCAAGGAGCTGGCCGCGGCCCTGGACGAGAGGCAGGAGGAAGCCTCCCACATGCACACCAAGCCTCAGGAAGACCTGTCCCCCTGGACGGGCGAGACCGACGAGCTGCTCACCGGGTCCACCGAACAGTTCGTGAAAGCCTTTGAGACCTTCCTGATCAAGCGCCAGCGCCTGGACGAGATCAAGAGG
Organism: Bacillota bacterium; assembly: GCA_017437925.1. The sequence goes on along the minus strand of JAFRWQ010000207.1, from coordinate 2,506 downwards.
GCCTACAGAAGGGACGAGGGCAGGCGCCGCTCCATGGAGAGCCGCATAACCGAGATCGCGTCCATGTTCAAAGAGAGAAAGACCCTGATGTTCTCGGAACTCGTCAAAGAAGACCCCTCGGTTTTCAACCGCATCCTCAGCTTCATGTCGCTGCTGGAGATGATAAAGCAGGGCAACCTCAAGGCTGAGCAGAGAAAGCGCTACGGAGACATAAAGCTCACGGCCCTCGCCGCGAAAAAGGAGCAATAGATGACCAGAGAGAGGATAAAATCGGCCCTTGAGTCCCTGCTCTTCGTCTGGGGAGATCCCCTGGAGGCGAAGACGGCGGCGGAGCTCTTCAACATGGAGACCGAAGAGATGACCGAGATATTCATGGAGCTGGCCTTTGACCACGAGATGAGGCACAGCGGGCTTATAATAAGGGAACTGGACGGAGCTTTCCAGCTGGCGACCGACCCCGAAAACGACGACTTCATCACCAGGCTCTGCACCCCCGTGAAAGAAAAGAAGCTTAGCCAGGCTGCCCTTGAGACCCTGGCGATCGTCGCTTACCGCCAGCCGGTGAGCCGCGGCGAGATAGATTCCATCAGGGGGATCAAGAGCGAAAGGGTGCTGGAGGGCCTGATCAGAAGGGATCTGGTCGAGGAGAAGGGCAGGAGCAGCGCCATAGGCAGGCCCATGCTCTACGGGACTACCAGAAACTTTTTAGGCCTCTTCGGCTTTGAGAGCCTGGCGGATCTTCCCCGGATCGAAGATCTTGACAGTCTGCTCACCGATCCCGACCAGCTCACCATACCCATGGACGCCCTCGAAGGCTTTGAAGAAGAGCTTAAGGCTCCAAAGTGACAGGCGGCGGAGTGTGCCGCCGGGCCCGCTTCGGGGCAATAAACAGTATCTTCTATATATATTAAGAACGGATAGTTTTTAAATTGGCTTACTTTGACAAGATAGAAAAAGAAAAGATCAGGCTTCTTGCCTTCGACCTTGACGGGACCCTTCTGGATCCCACCAGCCACGTGACCCCAAAGACCCGCGAGGCTCTCAGGAGGGCGTCCGAAGCCGGCTACGTGCTGGCCCTGGCGACCGGAAGAGTCTTTACGTCTTTCCCCTCCGACATAGGAGAGATCGATCCCCTTGACTACGCTGTAAGCTCCAACGGTGCCCACATAGTGGACCTTAAGACCAAAGAGACTGTCTATGAGAGCCTCATACCCGCAGAAGCGGTGCGGCGCATAATGCCCGTGCTCACCGCTCCCGACATCATGTGCGAGGTCTTCTTCGACCACAACGCCTACATGAGCAGGTGGTGCGCCGAGCACTTCGACGATTACGGCATAGTCACCGACAAGCGCAAGAACTACATGCTGACCACCCGCCGCCAAGTAGAGGACATAGGCGCCCTGATAGAAGAGCACATAGGCGGCCTTGAGAACCTGAAGCTGGATTTCGGCGATTACGACAGGCAGTTGGCCGTCAGCGAAGAGCTGGCCAAAGACCCGGAGCTCACCGTGGTCTGCTACCAGCACCTGGGCCTGGGGGTCGAGATCAGCGGCTCCGCGACCTCGAAGGCTTCGGCCCTGGACGCCCTCTGCTCTATGCTGGGCATGACGAAGGATAACCTGATGGTCTTCGGGGACAGCAACAACGACGTCCACATGATGCAGGCCGCGGGAGTCAGCGTCGCCATGGGCAACGCCTCGGACAGCGTTAAAGCTTTGGCTGACCTGGTTTGCCCCTCCAACGAAGAGGACGGCATAGCCGACGTGATAGACGAACTGCTGAAATAGGGGCGGCGTGACCCCGGCTTAGACCAACGCTGATAAGACCGCGGCAGAGAACAAACCGGCCTTGATCAATTATAAGCAAATACATTTATACCCGGCCTGCGCCGGGTGTTTTTTACTATACAGCAAGGCCCCGGATCTCTCCGGGGCCTGCATTGTTTACTTACGGTGAATGTGTCGTTTAAGATCCTGCCGTCCGGTCAAAGACCGGGGGACGGACATGAGTTAATCGATGGTAACGTGAACCACGGGGAGCTCGGGGAAAAAAGGCAATTCCGGACCGATTACCGGACCTATAAGCATTTCTCCGGGCATATTGTCAGCATTCTCAACAACGACGATGATGTTGAACTCTTCATTCTTCTCAATGGTGTCGAAGAGAACGATGCCGCCGTACTTCTTGGTCCTCAGACCGTCGAGGAAGTTCAGGTTCTTGACGGTCAGCTTCTTGTCCTTGTCGAACAGGTATACATATACCTGGTCGGCGAGGGTGTAGTAATCCTCATCGATCTGAACGTACTCATTGGTGGTCTTGACTTCCAGAGCCTTATCGGTCGGGAAGGTGATGGGTACCATGAACAGGCTGTCTTCGTTATCATACTGGAACGGCTCAACACTCGTGATCTTGTTGTCGCTGTCCAGGGTGAGCTTCCAGAGATAAAGGCCGTTCTTGACGTCGCAATCCAGATCCCAGTTCTTCTTGGACTTGTAGGTGGCAGCAG
>JAFRWQ010000206.1 GCA_017437925.1 Bacillota bacterium | reverse complement strand
GACCCGACCCTCGCCACCTACGCCGGCACCTTCCAGTGCACCTTAAGGATCAGTTCCAAGAGGCCGACCCTCGAAGAAGCGAAAGCCGCCGTGGACGACATGACAGCGAAAGTCGTCGCCAGGCTCCCCAATAATATCTACAGCACAGAAGGGGAGGATATCTCGGTCAAAGTCTACAATATGCTGAAAGAGAAGGGTCTGAGCCTTTCCTCCTGCGAGAGCTGCACCGGAGGCATGTTCGCAGCGGCGGTGACCGACATACCGGGAGCCTCAGACGTCTTCGACAGGAGCCTTGTTACCTACAGCGAAAGGGCCAAGACCGAAGAGCTGGGCGTAAGCCCCGAAATACTTGAAAAATACAGCGCGGTGAGCGCCGAGACAGCCAAAGCGATGGCGGAAGGCCTTCATAAAGTCTCCGGAAGCGACATCTGCGTTTCCGTGACGGGATATGCCGGGCCTTCCGGCGGCACCGAAGAGGATCCCGTCGGGACCTTCTACGTGGGACTGTGGCACGGCGGACGCTGCGGCGCCAGGAGATTCATAACAAGAAGACCCACAAGGGACAGGGTGAGGAAGAACGCGGTCCTGCAGATGTTCCTTGAGATCTACAAAAGCATCAAGTAAGTACTTGACACCACTGTTAATATATGGTATTTTATGGAAGACGTAAAGTTTAGCTTGACCTGAGCCGCGAAATACCGTATTATATATACGAACAAATGTTCTTTTAGCGCGACAGGAGGAAAATATGGCTGCAGCAAACAGCAACCCAAACAAAAGCGAAAAGGATAAGGCCCTTGAGGCCGCTCTCCTTCAGATAGACAGAAAGTTCGGAAAGGGCTCCGTCATGACCCTGGGCGACGACAACGCCAGGCTCGACATCGAGGCCATTTCCACCGGCTCGGTAAGCCTCGACCTTGCCTGCGGCATAGGCGGTCTTCCCAAGGGCCGAATAATAGAGATATACGGTCCCGAATCCTCGGGCAAGACCACCCTGGCTCTTCACGTGGTGGCCGAAGCCCAGAAGAAGGGCGGGCGCAGCGCCTTCATAGACGCCGAGCACGCTCTCGACCCGGTATACGCAAAGAACCTGGGCGTCCAGGTGGACAACCTGCTGGTAGCCCAGCCCGACACCGGCGAGGACGCCCTCGAGATCTGCGAGATGCTGGTAAGAAGCTCCGCCATCTCTGTGGTAGTCATAGACTCTGTGGCCGCCCTTGTACCCAAGTCCGAGATCGAAGGCGACATGGGAGACAGCCACGTGGGCATGCAGGCAAGGCTCATGTCCCAGGCCTTAAGAAAGCTCACCGGCGTCGCCAACAAGACCGGCACCATGATAATCTTCATCAACCAGCTGAGAGAGAAGATAGGCGTCATGTTCGGCAACCCCGAGACCACCACGGGCGGCAGGGCCCTAAAGTTCTACGCCTCGGTAAGGCTCGACGTGAGAAGGATAGAGTCCATCAAGCAGGGCGATAATATAATAGGAAACCGCACCCGCGTAAAGGTCGTAAAGAACAAGGTGGCTCCTCCCTTCAAATTCACCGAGTTCGTCATCATGTACGGCAAGGGCATCTCCAAGTCCGGAGACGTGCTCGACTGCGCCGTGGAAGCCGGCATGATAGAAAAGTCCGGTTCCTGGTACAGCTACAAGGGCGAGCGCATAGGCCAGGGCAGGGAGAACGTCAAGGCCTACCTCGAAGAGCACCCCTCTCTCCTCGACGATCTTGAGAACCAGATCAAAGAGAAATACATTTCCAAGAAGGGCGACGAAGAGCCCGAAGAGGATATAAAGGTCGACGAAGACGGGGTAGTGATCGAGTAGAAAAACTCTCCTAAATACCTGAAAATTCCGATTGACAGCCTCGGTCCGCCGTGCTATATTTTTAGCGTTGCCGCTCCAAGCAGGTATTTTTAAGTGCGCAAAAGCCACCTGCACAGGCGAGACCGGATAGAGGAGGTAAAAAATATCCATGTATGCAATCATTAAAACCGGCGGAAAGCAGTATCAGGTCTCCGAGGGAGATGTGATCAATGTAGAAAAGCTCGACGCTCAGGTAGGCGACACCGTCGCCATCAGCGAAGTTCTGGCCGTGGGAACCGACGAGGGCGTATCCATCGGCAAGCCCTATGTGGAAGGCGCCTGCGTCAACGCCGAGGTCCTCGAGCAGGGCAAGGCCAAGAAGGTCGTCATCTTCAAGTACAAGGCCAAGAAGGATTCCCGCAAGAAGCAGGGACACCGTCAGCCCTATACTCAGATCCAGATCAAGAGCATCGTTCAGTAAGCAGTCCGTTTAAGGAGGTAAGACCATGGCAAGTAAAAAAGGTGTAGGAAGCTCTAAGAACGGTCGCGACAGCGAGGCGAAGCGTCTCGGCGTCAAGAGAGCCGACGGTCAGTTCGTCAGCGCCGGAACCATCATCGTTCGTCAGAGAGGAACCAAGATCCATCCCGGAAACAACGTAGGTATCGGCGGAGACGACACTCTGTTCGCTCTGCAGGACGGCGTCGTAAAGTTCGAAAGAAAAGACAAGACCCGCAAGCAGGTAAGCGTTTATTCCAAAGAAGCTTAATGCCCGCCCCTATGATACCGGCGTATCATAGGGGATTTTATATTTTTGAACAGGAAAACTATAATGTTTGTCGATAAAGCCCAGATACTCATAAAGTCCGGGAAGGGAGGCAACGGCTCCGTCTCCTTCAGAAGGGAGCCTTTCATACCCCAGGGCGGCCCCGACGGGGGCAACGGCGGAAAGGGGGGTGACATAATCCTCACCGCCGACGTCAACCTGAGGACCCTGATGGACTTCCGCTACAGGCGCAAATACGAGGCCGAAAACGGCGAGGACGGAAGAGGCCGCCAGCAGTACGGAAAGGACGGCAAGGACCTTGTCATTAAAGTCCCCGTGGGCACCGTCGTAAAGGACGTCAAGACCGGAAACATACTTGCCGATCTCAGCGAGAACGGCGCTTCTTTTGTCGCGGCCAAAGGCGGCAAAGGGGGCAGGGGCAACGTGTTCTATAAGAACTCGGTAAGGCAGGCCCCCAACTTCGCGGAAGCCGGGGGAGCCTCAAGGGAAAAGACCGTGGAGCTGGAGCTCAAGCTTCTGGCCGACGTGGGCCTTGTGGGCTACCCCAACGTGGGCAAATCAAGCTTTCTTTCGGTCTCCACCAGCGCATCTCCCAAGATAGCCGACTACCACTTCACGACCATATATCCCAATCTCGGCGTCGTTCAGATCTACGACAATTCCTTCGTGCTGGTCGATATACCGGGCCTCATCGAAGGCGCGTCGGAGGGTCTCGGCATGGGCCTCGATTTCCTCAAGCACATCGAAAGGACCAAGGTCCTGATCCACGTTGTCGACGTCTCGGGCAGCGAGGGAAGAGACCCCATAGAAGACTTCGAGAAGATCAACGCCGAGCTTTCGGGCTACAGCGAAAAGCTGGTCACCAAGCCCATGATAGTCGCAGCCAACAAGATAGATATGGCGTCTGACGAAGACATAGAAAGGTTCTGCGATTACGTGAGAAAAAAGGGCCTTGAGGTCTATCCCATCTGCGCCCCCATCAACGAAGGGATGAAGGAGGTCCTCGACGCCGCTTATAAGGCACTGCTTAAATACGAAGAGGAGCACGAGCCCGAAGAGATCGCCGTGGTAACCGAGCCCGACGAGGATCCCGATTACAGAGAGGTCCGTGTGAGGCGCGAAAAGGGCTGCTACGTGGCCGAAGGCAAGCAGCTGAGGAAGATATTCGACTCCACCAATTTCAACGACACAGGGTCTCTCAGGTACCTTTACAAATACATCGAAGGCAGGGGAGCCATCGCCAAAATGCTCGAAATGGGCATGAAGGAGGGCGATACCATCAGGGTCTTCGACTACGAATTCGAATACATAGATGAACTCTAAAGAAGTCAGCGAAAAGCTGGAACTCATACTTCCGAGGGTCGAAAAGCCCGCAAGATACATAGGGGGAGAGCCCAACTGCGTCATCAGGACTCCGGGTGACGATACTTTTCGCTTTGCCTTCTGCTTCCCCGACAGCTACGAGATAGGCATGTCGTATCTGGGCATGCAGATACTCTACGACATGCTCAACAGCACCCAGGGAGTATACTGCGAAAGGGCCTTCACTCCCGAAAACGACATGATCCGCGAGATGAGAAAGGAGGGCCTTCCTCTCTTCACTCTCGAGACCAAGACGCCGCTTTCCGGGACCGACATGGTGGGCTTCACCCTCCAGTACGAGCTCTCGTACACCAATATTCTCCTGATGCTGGACCTTGCCGGCATTCCCATGAACGCCAAAGACAGGGGAGAGGACGATCCTCTCATAGTCTGCGGAGGTCCCTG
>JAFRWQ010000205.1 GCA_017437925.1 Bacillota bacterium | reverse complement strand
TACGGGAATTAGATTTTTGCATTTGCCAACAAAATACAATGATATGTATTATATTTGTATATCAGAGAATACGACTGTCTTTAAGGCTGCCGTTAAAACACTGCGAACCCTATCATTTCATTTTGTGCGGAGGTGCATTTTATGAAGCTATATCATGACAAACCATGGTCCCAGGGCGCCGAGAACGTGCTTAAAAGAGTAAGACAGCAGATGGATCTTGAGTGGACGCCCATGCTTCCTCTCCCCAACACTTACAAATTCGTAGGACCCGACGGCCCCTATTATTTCAACGCCCACTTCACCAAGTGGCGCCCCCAGAAGGGACTGCCCTATTCTTCCGCCCGCATGACCGAAAAGTACATCGGGTGGAACATATCCTATGAGACTTTCCTCTCCGCTTTAAAAAACCCCGAAAGCGTTCTTTATACCAGGCAGCTTAAAGACGCTCCCGGAGCCAGGGGCTGCAACTGCTGGTACGGCGTGGTCTGCTCCATGTTCGTGAGCTACGCCCTGGATCTTCCCTACAGGACCGTCTGCAACGCCTGGATCCCCATGCCCACCATCCACCCTGTGGACACCGAAAAGCTTGAAAATATAAGGCTCTGCGACATCGTCCTCAACTGGAGGAGGCACGTCGCCATAGTGACCGACATCTTAAGGGACGCGGACGGAAACGTACATAAGATCGAGGTTTCCGAGTCTGTAATGCCCATCACCGAAAGCAGGTGGTACACACCCGAGGAGTTCCGCAATCATTGGTTCGGCGACAGCTTCGCGGTCTACAGATACGACAAGGTGGACGAAGTCACCTATACCCCCAGCCCCTGGGTCCGCGTGGAGGGCGATCCCGAACTGCCCAGGCCCGAGATCAACACCTCCCTCATGCTCAACTTCGGCAATAAGGCCAATTACCGCATCGAGGACGAGCCCGTTGAGATCTCCGTCTTCGAGGAAGGCTGGGACAAGATCGAGGTGACGGACCCGGACGGAGTAAATACTCTCTATGATTTCAATGATCACAAGCTGGTCTTAAAGCCCGAAAAGCCCGGATACTACAGCGCAAGGCTCGCGAGAGGAACAGAGCGCAGCAAGGACGTCCAGTGGTGCATGGTCAGCATAAAGCTCAGCTTCGGCAAGGAAAAGTACGCCATCGGCGAACCCATAGACATGCGCTTTGAGAACGCGGCGAAGGACGAGAAGGTCTTCCACTGCGTGCTCAATACCGAAAACTTCTACGTGATGGGTTCCGCCTACTTCACCGAAGAAGAGATGGCAAAGGGAGAAGGAGTCTGCTCCGGAGCGAAGGAAGCCGGCAAGCACTGGATGATAGTTCTGGCCAAAAACGACTACGGCATCTACAGCTCCCCCTTCACGCCCTTCTATGTTGAATAACTGAGCGGAGCGAAAAAAGGCCGAATACTGAAAGCATAAATAAACGGAGCTTTGGGTCCAGTACTCAAAGCTCCGTTTTTTGCAATAAGCGGTATTAAGTCTTAGAAAGCTGCGCCTTAACACATCATTTTCCGCGCGATAAAACGTATTTATGTCTTTACAGATATGACAAAAGCCTGCTCAAAGATTAGTTTACCATAATAATTCTACGGTTACTTTTCCTCAAACAAGAACAGCCCGTCATCTCCAAGGCTAACCTTCGTACCGTAGGGCTCGCTGCGGTCGGAAAGATCCTTGAAGAGAGCCTCGCGGTCATCGTCGTCGGCTATCCTGGGGAAGCCCTTGGTGGTCTCAAGAGACTCCTTAAAGCCCAGGCCCACGGGTACGGCCTTTACGCTGAGTATATTGCCCTCTTCGTCCCACTCGATGATGGGAGCGATGCCTCTGAAGTTGTAGGGCCTTGTGAGCAGGCCTATGGTCCCGTTCTTGGAGCGCACCCTCTCCGCCCCTTCTATGCCCAGGGCCGGATCCAGCTTATACTTTTCGAACCACTCCAGGGGGTAGTACTTGAGGTCTGTGGTCCTGAAATAGAAGTTGCCCATGGAATAGAATATGGGCTTGCCCTTGTAGAACTCCACTGCCTTTACCTGGTGGGTGCCGCTGAATATCACTGCGTCGGCGCCCCAGTCTATGGCCTTCCTGGAGAAGTCCTCAACGAAGAAGTCGGGCTCGTACTCCTTGTCGCCCTTGGTCTCGTGGCTGTGGACGTAGACCACGGTGCGGTCGGCGTCGGAGACCGCGGCCTTTACGGCCTTTTCGAGGCGGGCCAGGTCGTAGGGATTGCAGTAGGTCATGCGGCCGGGCTCTCCCACTTCAAACTCGATGGGCCCGAAGGGAAAGACTCCGTCGGCTATGGTGACCGAGCCCAGTTTTCTGCGGTTTAAGAGCATTCCGCTGACCTTGGTGTCTTCGGCGATCGCTTCAAGCTGCTTGAGCTGCTCTTTGGTAACGAAGAACTTCTCGGAGTGGCGCAGCATGCTGAGGCCGGGCCTTCCGGGAATCTCGCCGCTGGGATCTCCCGCTATGCAGGAGGGGTCGCAGGTGCAGGTCACAGCGAGGAATGAGAGGCTTCCCTTAGGGGTCTCGACCTTGCAGTGCTTCGTAGCTGTCGCAAGGTCCTCGCCCGCTCCCGAGAAAGCCAGTCCCCTCTCTCTGAAGGCGTTGACCGTGCTGAGGAGCCCGGTGTAGGAGTAGTCAAGACCGTGGTTGTTGGCAAAGCTGTAGCAGTTGAAGCCGAAATCCTCCATGTCGTCCAGCCTGGTGGTCGGGGTCTTTATCCAGTGACCGCCGGAAAAGGCCGAGACCGTGGACCAGCCGTCCAGGAGGGTCGTCTCCATATTGTTCATGCGCACATCGGCGCTTCTGATGATCTCCGCCAGCTCCTTAAAGCCGGGGTAATCCTTGGTGAAAAAGCCTGTTATGACCGTATCTCCGGTCGCTGCGAACTTAAAACTCATGTTCCTACCTCGCTTTAAACTTTTACCGTTATGCTGCCGTCTTCTTCGTATGTGACCGCCTCGCAGAGCTTGTCTGCCTGGGAGATCGCCTCAAAATAGGCCTCCTTGCTGGGATAAGGCGGGACGTAGGACGCTATTATCTCCTTTGCTTTCGCCGCTCCGTCGGAGAGCAGCCTCTCGGCCAGGAAGAGCTGGGCCTTGGCCGAATTGACGCACATGCGCTCCGGATCCTTGACATAGAAATCTACGCCGTGGGCCTTGCCGCAGGCCCCTCCCGCGCTGATCTGGCAGGCGGGCATCAGCATGGTCACGTCGCCCACGTCGGAAGAGCTGGTGAGCCAGGCGTTGTAGTCGAACTTTACCCTTTCCTTTCCGACCAGATCGACGCAGGCCTTCTCGAACTCCTCCACCAGGGGTATGCAGTGATTTCTCGGAGCGTAGCCGGGCCTGTCGCAGAGCTCAAGCTTTGCCCCCATAGAGACCGCGGCTCCCGCCAGAGCCCTGTTGAACTTCTTGTTCTCCCTCAGCATGGCCTCCATGGTCGCGCCTCTGACGTAGGATTCCAGCTTCATCTCATCGGGGATGATGTTGACCGCACAGTTCACGCCCTTCATTATGGGGTGGAAGCGTATGCTGTCCTTTTCCTGCAGGGTCTCCCTCAGGTCGTTGCAGGCCTGAAGTCCCAGCATCGCCGCGTACTGGGCGTTTATGCCCAGGTGGGGAGCGCCTCCGGCGTGGCTGGACTTTCCCTTGTACGCGAAGACCTTCGCTATGCAGCCGTTGGAG
>JAFRWQ010000204.1 GCA_017437925.1 Bacillota bacterium | reverse complement strand
CAGCTGGAACGACATACACTACACCCGTCCCAGCTTCACCGAAGAGGAAAGGGCCCGCATCAAAGCCGCCGAAGAAGCGAAGAACAGCGGCATAGACCTCAAGGCCGAAAAGCTCAGCTGGGAAGAGTCCATAAAGAAGGCCGTCGCCGAGGAAGCTGCGGCAAAGAAGGCTGCTGAAGAAGCCGCGAGGAAAGCTGCGGAAGAGGAAGCCGAAAGGCAGAGGAAGATCGCCGAGGAAAAGGCGGCCGAAGAGGCAAGAAGGGCTGAAGAAGCCAGAAGAAAGGCCGAAGAAGAGGCGAGAAGAGCAGCCGAAGAGGCCGAAAAGGAAGCAAAGAGAAAGGCCGAAGAGGAAGCGGCGAAGAAGGCAGCCCTCGACGCCGCGGCCCTTAAGGCGGTCGAAGAAGCGGTAAAGCAGGTCCGCCAGAGCGTTGCCGCCGCCGAAGAAGCGGCCCCCGCAGAACCTGCGGCAAACGGGCTTTCCGCTGAAGGTAATCTTGCCGACATGGCGGAAGAACTCAGCGCCAAGTACGAGACCCCCGCAAGGCCCCAGGGTCCCGCCGTGGGCTTTACCGCCGGAGGCTTCATAGACCCCGCCAGCGTCGAGCCCCGCGCCATAAGAGAGACCACCTTCGTCACGCCCCTTGAAAACAGGGCGTCGGCGGAGTTCAACTGGAATATAGACAGGGAGGCCGAAAAGATCGGAAGAGGCCTGCCCGAAAGCGATGAGGCCCCCATACTCAAGATAGAAAAGCCTGCCGAAGAGACTGAAGAGGTCTCCGAAGCGGAAGCGAAGGCTCCCGAGACCGCCGAGACTCCCGAGGCCTCATGGACTTCCGAAGCCTTCGGAGAAGAAAAGCCCGCAGCCGCCGAAGCTCCCGAAGCCTTCGGAGCTGAAAAGGCCCCCGAGACCGCAAAGAGCGAAGAAGCCCCCGAGGCCAAAGCAAAGCCCGCAGAAGAAGAGTTCACCCTCGACGACGTGTCGGAGATCCAGGCTCCCGGCGAGACCTTCGAAGAGACCGAGCCCGACGTCCCCGCCGACGACGAGTGGCTGACCAGCCTCATCAACGAGCCCGACATCTCAAAGGTCCCGGCCAACGAGCCCACAGGAAGCGCCCCGCAAGAGGACCACATGAGCGCTCAGCCCGCGGCTCCCCTTCTTAAGGAGACCCCGAAGGAAGACGAAAAGCCCGCTCCGGCGCCCGAAGTCAAAGAAACACAAACGCCCGCCGAAGGATCCGCGGCCAAGGCCCATCTGGCCGGAGCCGCCCTCTTCCAGCAGCTTTTGAATAAGGAAGTTGACCGCATAAGAAGCGGCCAGGCCGGCGCCCCCGAAGAGGAAGAGTCCGCGGCCCCCGCTCCCGTCGACGGAAACACCCACGTATACCGGCGCTTCGGTTTCGAGGCCGAAGACCTTAAGGGCGAAGAGACCGCCATCAAGGACGAGATCGCGAAAGCCCAGGAAGAACAGGCAAAGGCCGAGGCCGAAAGAGCGGCAGCGGAAGCGGCTGAAAAGGCCGCGGCGGAGGCAGCCGCTGCGGAAGCGGCAAAAGCTGCGGCGGAAGCGGCAAAGGCTGCCGAAAAAGCTGCGGCAAGCGCTTCATCCGCCTCCCTCGACGGCATAGGATCCCTTTTGGACAGCCTTGACGAGAGCGCAGAGGGCGAGAGCCTGCTGGATCCCGAAAAGAGGCGCACCGAGACCTTCGAAAAGAACAAGGGCCAAAAGCCGGCCGAAGAAGCCCCGGCTCCCGGAACCCCCGAAAAGACGGAGGAAAAGGCTCCCGAAAGAGAGCCGAAGAAGGAGACCCGCTTCGTAGACGTCACCTCCGCCCTGGGCGAGGACGCCTTCAAGAGCAACACCGTCGAGATGAAGATGGCTGCCATGAAGGAAAACGAAGCAGCCGAGGCCCAGCACCGCTCCGAATACAAGAAGAAGCTGGAGGATATGGCCAAGGCGAGAGAAGCCTTCTTCTCCGAGCAGGACAGCGACCCCGCCACCCGCAAGGCGAGAAGGGCCGCCCGCGCCCAGGAAAAGGCCAAAGAGCAGGCCGAAAGAGAGGCCGAAGAGGAAAAGAAGCGCCTCGAAGAGGGCGAAAAGTCCGTATCCCGCCCCGCTTCGGACAAGAAGCCGGCAAGCGTGCCCGATGACGAGGACGATTACGACGACGAGGACGATTACGATGACGACGACTACGAAGAAGGCGGCGGCCATCCCTTCCTGGTCTTCCTGCTCATACTTCTGCTCATAATAGGGCTTGCCAAGGGCGCCGTCTACGGCCTCAAGACCTTCAAGCCCGATTCCACCGCCACCGCGGTCGCGATCCAGCTGGACCAGGCCTTCACCGACGCGGCAAAGTCGGGCCTGCGCCTCATCAAGCAGGGCGTCGGCAATCTGGCGGGCAAGATAAAGGGCGAAAGCGCTGAAAAGACCGATGCCGGCGAGCCGGCGGATAAGACCGGAACCCAGGAAACTGCCCCGAAAGAGCCCTCCTTTGAAGAAAAACTGGGCATGGAAGCCCTCATAAAGGAGAACAACAACGGCAACATCAAGGCCATAGCCCTCGACTCCAGCCTCGAATACGTGGAGGAGAGGAAGAGCGACTACAGCGATCTGGGCGAGTGCGAAGAGGTCACCGACCCCGAGATCATCAAGAAGGTCTACGCGGCCATGATAGCCTACAATTGCGCCTGGAACGACTACGTCAACTACGGCGACAACAAGGTCTTCGACTACCTCAAGGCCGACGGCGACGCCTACAACAGGGCGGTCAGCTACGAGACCGGCACCGAGAAGCAGCAGGAGTTCACCCAGCTGAGCCTGGGCGAGGTCAGAAGCTTCGCCAGCGGCGTCTACGTCTTCACCGAGGAATTCATCACCATAACCAGCGGCGACAAGAAGCACGACTTCGACGACCGCATGGTCTACAAGCTTGAGAGGATAGGCGGAGGCTACAAGATAGAGAGCTACTCCGAATACAAGTAAGCCGCAAGACACCCGGGCCCCGCCGCGTTATCGCCGCGGGGCCGTATTCTACCCCAAATCTTTACCCTCTTCGGGAAAGGAGCCTTTATGAACGCTAAAAAGACAGGCTTAAAGCTGAGGCTGGCGCTGCTGGCCGCCGTGCTCATAATAGTCGCGGTCCTGAGCTTAAACGACGTGATCACGGACATGATATGGTATCACCAGCAGGGCTATCTCTCGGTCTACCTGACCGAGCTTCTCACAAAGCTCAAGCTGGGTATCCCCGCCTTCATCATCGTGACTCTGCTGGCCAAGATGCTTCTGGGCCTTTTAAGGCAGGGCTTTACAAAGAAGAGCGGCCTCACCCTGCAGGGCGCCAAGGAGCAGAAGCTGGTGAGCCGCGCGGCCTGGGGGCTTTCCGCGGTCTTCGGCTTTCTCATCGCGGCCCTGGTGGTGAGCCCGCTGTGGTTCAACATACTGGAATTCTTCCACTCCACCGACTTTTCGGTGGCGGACCCCCTCTACGGCAAGGACGTGAGCTTTTATATCTTTAAGCTCGACTTCCTCAAGGGCCTTGCCTCCTGCGCCATCAGCATAGTGGTGAGCCTGGCCCTGATGCTGGCCATCTTCTACGTCATACTGGCAAGCCAGGTCAAGGCGGGTCCCGTATCTTCCGACGGCCCCGAGTACGGAGCAGGAGGTGACGAGGGCGGAAGCGGCGACGGCGACGGAGACGATTACAATTACAGAGGGCAGAATCCCTTCGGAAACAGCCCCATGGCTGACATTCTCGCAGCCCTCTTCGGCATGCCCGGAGGCTCGGGCAAGGGATCTTCGGGCTACGGAAGCTCCTACGGCGCGGGGTCCTCATACGGCCAGGGCTACCAAAGCCCGGGCTCGTCCGGTTCCGGCTCTTATTACTCCTCCAACGGCGGTTTCGGAGGCGGAGGCCGCAAAAAAGGCGGCAATGAGGAGCTCAAGGCCAAGGGCAAGGCCCTGCTTTCGGTTGCCTCCGGCGAGATCACCGTGCTGGGAGTCCTCTTCTTCGTCGGCATAGCCCTGCGCTTCTACCTGCTCAAGTTCAACCTGCTCTACGGCGGCACCGGAGTCGCCTACGGAGCCGGCTACACCGACATAAAGGTCACCCTGACCGTCTACAGGCTCATAATGGTGCTTGCCCTGGCCTCGGCGGTGATGCTGGTCCTGGCAATAAAGAAGAAAAAGCTCAAGCTGGCCCTGGCCCTTCCCGCCCTCATGGTCGTCATATCGATGGCTGGAGGCCTCGCGGCGTCCGCCGTCCAGAGCCTCATCGTCGCTCCCGACGAGCTTTCAAAGGAGAGCCAGTACCTGGCCAACAACATCAAATATACCCGCCTCGCCTACAACCTGGCCGACATCAAGGTCAAGGACTTCACCGCCAAGGGGAGTCTCGCCAAAGAAGACGTTCTGGACAACATGGAGACCTTCTCCAACATCAGGATCAACGACTTCGACCCGGCCAAGCAGTTCTACAACCAGACCCAGTCCATCAGGACCTACTACAATTTCAACGACGTGGACGTTGACCGCTACTACGTCAACGGCGAGTACACCCAGTGTTTCCTCTCGGCAAGGGAGATAGACCAGGAGAAGATCGAGGATTCCTGGCTCATAAGGCACCTTAAGTACACCCACGGCTACGGTATCACCCTCTCAAGGGTCGACAAGGTGACCTCCAGCGGCCAGCCCGACATGCTCATAGACAACATTCCCCCGGTCTCGGAGGTGCCCGAGATCGTGGTCGGAAGGCCCGAGATCTACTACGGCGAGTCCACCGACAGCTACGTGATCACCAACACCGGCGAATCCGAGTTCGACTACCCCAGCGGCGAGTCCAACGTCTACTGCGAGTACGAGGGGGACGGCGGCATCAGGCTCACCCCGCTCAACAGGCTGCTCTTCGCCCTTAAGGAGAGGAGCCTCAAGGTGCTGATCTCGACCAATATAAACTCCGACTCCCGCATCCACATCTACCGCAACATACTGACCAGGGCCCAGAAGATAGCGCCCTTCCTCACCTACAACAACGACCCCTACATAGTCTGCGCCGGCGGTGAGCTTTACTGGATCATCGACGCCTACACCACCAGCGAGCTCTACCCCTACTCTGAGCCCTACGCCGACAACACCAGGGTCAACTACATCAGGAATTCGGTCAAGGTGGTGGTCAACGCCTACGACGGCAGCATAGACTACTACATCTGCGACGAGAAGGACCCGCTGGTGAACACCCTGGCGGGAATATACCCGGCCCTCTTCAAGCCTCTTTCGGCCATGCCCGACGAGCTTAAGGTGCACATGCAGTACCCCAACGCCCTCTTCAACCTGCAGGCCTACGTCTTCACCAAGTACCACATGACCGACGTGGCCGTCTTCTACCAGAGCGAGGACCTTTGGGCCATAGCTGACGAGCAGTACGGCCAGAAGACCAAGCAGATGGAGCCCAACTACTTCATCATGAAGCTGCCCGGAGAAGAGAGCGCCGAATTCGTCAGCGCCCTGCCCTACACCCCCAGCGGCAAGGCCAACCTGACCGGCATACTGACCGCCCGCCAGGACGGCGGGAACTACGGCCAGCTGGTGCTCTACCGCATGCCCAAGGACCGCACGGTCTACGGACCCTCCCAGATCGAGGCCCAGATCAACCAGGACGCTGAAATTTCAAAGGAATTCAGCCTCTGGAACAACTCCGGCTCCTCGTACCTGCGCGGCAACATGTTCGTGATACCCGTCGAAGACACCCTGCTCTACGTGGAACCCATCTACCTCGAGGCTTCCACCGGGAGCCTGCCCGAGGTCAAGAGGGTCGTGGCCTACTACGGCGACAAGGTGGCCTACAAGTCGACCCTGGCCGACTGCCTCAACGCCCTATTCGGAGACGGTTCGGGCGACCCGCTGAACACCGCCTATCCCATAGTCACGGGCCATCAGATGGCGGAGGATATAAGAAACGGCGTGGTTAAGCCTTCGGAGCCCTCAAAGCCTTCGGGCGGCACCAAGCCCTCCGAGACAGCGGAAAAACCCGAGCTCACCGATCCCGAGGGCAATCCCTTCAACGCGGAGACCCTTGAGGAGCTGGCCCAGTACGCCCAGCAGGCCTACGACGCCGCCCTCTCCGCCATGCAGGACGGCAACTGGATAGACTACGGCAAGTACATGGATCTTCTCTCAAGATACTTGGAGATGATGGTGCCTGAAAAGGCAGAGGAGACGCCGCAGCAGACAGAGCAGTCCCCTCAGCCGTAAAACATTTGTTATATAACAATTAAATCAAAACCGCGGAGGCTTAATTTTCAAAGAAAGGCCCGGTCCCAAAAGGACCGGGCCTTTTACCGTCACCGCCGGATCTGCCATTAAAGCTTCGGCGTTTTTCCGTATTACCGCATTTTTTCGCTCAGGGCCCGCGTTTTCTCCCCCGCGAACGGTATTTCTGCATCATTCTTGGACGAAATGCAATGTTTTGGAAAATATCTGCAATTTTCTTTTTCCCTTATCGTTTATACAATTTAACCAGGGGGCGATTCCTGGCATTTCCGTCACGGGACAGCGCCGCCCGCGCAAGCGCAAGGGCGCAAAGGCGCCCGGATAGGGGGCAGCTCATTTATGATATCAAAGGAGTTGTACACTAAAGTAATATTCGACACGATACACAAAGGCGCGACGGACCTGGCTCCCGACGTCAGAGAAGCGTTCAGCAGGGCCATCGAAAAGGAAGAACGTCCCGCGGCTAAAGAAGGCCTCATCCGCACCTACGAGAGCATTTGCAACGCCAGGGAGAGGGACATTCCCGCCTGCCCCGATACGGGCTGGCCCCTGTTCTTCTTCAAGGTCGGCAACGACTGCAGGCTTGAGGGCGGCTTCATGGGCCTTGAGGAAGGAGCCCGCGACGCCGTAAGGCTCGCCACCGAGAAGGGCTATCTGCGCTCCACGATGAAGCATCCTCTTACCGGCTTCGATCCCGGCGACAACATCGGTCCCAATATCCCCGGCTTCACCTACCAGTTCGTGCCCGGAGAGGATATCGAGATCAGCTACGCGGCCAAGGGAGGCGGCAGCGAATGCTTCGGCGGCACCCGCCACAGAGTTGTGGCCTTCGCCGACGGCATAAAGGGCATAGAGAAGTTCGTCATCGATTCCTTCGTCGACGCGACCCGCTCGGGAGGTATCTGTCCGCCCAACATACTGGGAGTCGGCATAGGAGGAACGGCCAACATCGCGGCCAACATCGCCAAAGAAGCGGCATGCCTGCGCACGGTCGGGTCCCACAACCCCGAGCCCATGTTCAGGCAGATCGAGGAAGACCTTTACGAAGCCATCAACAGCCTCAAGGTAGGAGTTATGGGCATAGGCGGGACCACCTCGGTCTTCGCCGTCAACGTTGAATACTCCTATACCCATATAGCAGGCATATGTGTCGCCACCAGCTCCAACTGCATGGTCGCCCGCAGGGCGAGCGCCAGGATAAAAGCCGACGGCACTGTGGAAGAGATGAAGAGCCCGAACTGGTTCGGAGGAAGGTAGATACTATGGCGGAATATCATCTTACCGCGCCGCTTAGTGACGCCGACATTGAACAGCTTTCCGTGGGCGATGTGGTCTACATTTCAGGCAAGGCCTTTACCTGCCGCTCAAGGCTGCACCGCTGGGTCCTGGACGAGGGCCACGACTTTCCCCTGGTCCCGGGAGAAAGGGACGTGCTCATCCACGTCGGCCCCATAATTCTCAACGAGGACGGCAAGTGGAAGCTCATATCCTTCATGCCGACCTCGAGCATACGCTTCGAGAAATGGGGCGCAAGGACCGTCGATCAGTGGAAGCTGAAGATGATCGTTGGAAAGACCACCATGGGCGAAGAGACCATGGAAATGATGAAAAAGAAGAAATGCGTCCACGTCTCGCCCCAGAGCGTGAGCCCCTGCTGCTGGGTCGACAGCATAAAGGTCGAGGGAGTGGACCTCTTCGACGAGCTGGGCACAATAGAGGCGACCTGGCACATGGAGCTTGACGAGCTGGGACCCTTCGTGGTCGACATAGACTGCAGGGGAAACAACCTTTACGAGGCTCACGAGGCCGAGGTCAACGCCAACAGGGACAAAGCCCTTGAAAAACTCGGCATAGGCAAGGATTACAAATACACGAAACTGTATTAGGAGGTGGTCAAATTGAAGGAGTATAAGATCCTCTCTCCGACGGGGATCGTAGGCTACGGCTTTCCCGAGGACTCCTTTATGAGAGGAGTTGCCCTGAAGCCCGACCTTATCGCCTGCGACGGAGGGTCCACGGATCCGGGTCCCTATTATCTGGGCAGCGGCAAGCCCTTTACCAACGCTTCGGCGGTGAAGAGGGACATGACCCTCATGCTTAAGGCCGCCTGCGAGCTGGGCATCCCCATGGTCATAGGCACCAGCGGAGGCTCGGGCGCGGACGTCCACGTGGCAAGGGAGATCAACTCCCTTAAGGAGATCGCAGCCGAAAACGGGCTTTCCTTTAAGCTCGCGGTGATCTCCTCCGAATTCGACAAGGATTTTCTGGTCGGGCAGCTGAAGGAGGGCAACATAGAGCGCCTCTACCCCGCCCCGGTGATCACAGAAAGGGACATCAAGGACAGCACCCACATCGTGGCCCAGATGGGCGTCGAGCCCATAATCAGGGCCCTGGACGAGGGCGCCCAGGTCGTGATCTGCGGGCGCTGCTACGACCCCGCGGCTTTCGCCGCTCCCGCCATAAGGGCTGGATACGACAGGGCTCTCGCCATACACCTGGGAAAGCTCCTGGAGTGCGCCGCCATATGCGCGACCCCTGGCAGCGGGTCCGACCCCATAATGGGCTACCTGGGAGACGATTACTACCGCGTCGAGCCCCTGAACCCCATGAGGAAGTGCACCCCGCTTTCGGTATCGGCCCACACCCTCTACGAGAAGACCGATCCCATGAAGCTTCCCGGGCCCGGCGGCCTTCTGGACATCTCGCAGTGCACCTTCGAAGCCTGGTCCGACAGATGCGTCAAGGTCAGGGGCAGCAGGTTCATTCCCGAAGCGGTGCCCTCGGTAAAGCTCGAAGGAGCTAAGCTGGCCGGCTACAGGACGGTCTCCATCTGCGCCAACAGGGATCCGGTCTTCATTTCCCAGATCGACGCGACCCTGGAGGGCCTTAAAAAGCGCACAGCCGAGAACCTCTCCGCCGACTTCGACTACCGCCTCGACTTCATAGTCTACGGCAAGGACGGCGTCATGGGAGAGCTGGAGCCCGATCCGGTCATAACGTCCCACGAGGTCTGCATCATCATAGACGCGGTGGCCGATACCCAGGAGCACGCCAGCGCGGTCTGCTCGGTGGCCAGATCCACCCTGCTGCATTACGGTTATCCCGGAAGGATAGCGACGGCCGGCAACCTGGCCTTCCCCTTCTCGCCTTCCGACATACCCGTTGGACCCGTATATGTGTTCAGCGTTTACGGCCTGCTCCGCTCAAAGGATCCGGCTTCGCTGTTCAGATATACCTATGAAACGATAGGAGGCGGTGCCCGATGAAAGTAAAGCTTCGCGATGTCGCCAGCGTAATACGTTCCAAGAACGCGGGGCCCTTTGAGCTCACCCTCGACGTCCTGCTCAAGGATCAGGAGACCTTCGAGCTCTTAAAGAACGCCGACGCGATCAACAAGGAACTTATCTCCCGGCTCTACCACACGCCTGAGGAGAACATCATAAGCATAGTCTATTTCCCCAACGCCAGGGCCATCAAGGCGACCATCATCAGGCCCTACCCCTCCGGGGCGCTGCAGGAAAGAGACGTATACGGAGCCCAGCAGCACTTCCCGCTGATGAACGCGGAGATCGAGCTGCCGGATGCCTGAGTCTTCTCAACAAGCTGCATCTTGTTTTAAATCTTCTGTTAAGAAAGGGTAAAAAAAATGGATACTGAGAAGAAAAAGATCAAATTCAAAATGCCTCACGCATATGTATTGATCGTCGGACTCGTAATCATCATGGGAATACTGACCTACATCATTCCCGCCGGAGTCTACGATTCCATCGAGGTGAACGGAAAGAAGGTCCTTGATCCTAACTCCTTCCACTTTGTGGACCCGACGCCGGTCTCCCCGTGGAACATGGTCCTGGCCATACCCCAGGGCCTTGTAAAGCAAGCCGGACTCATTTTCATGATAATAGTAATATCCGGAAGCGTGGAGATCATCAACAGGACTGAGGCATTGGAGGCTTCAATAGGCCGCCTGGCCAACAAGTTCCGCAACAGGCTCTATATGGTCATTCCTCTGCTTCTCGCCTGCTTCGTCGCCATGGGCGCCGTGGGAGTCGGAAACTCCATAGTAGTGTTCATACCGCTGGGGCTCACGATAGCCTTCGGCTTGGGAGCCGACGCTCTTGTGGGCGTCGCTCTGGTAGGCACCGGCATGAACCTGGGCTTTACGGGCGGCGCCTTCGTAGCCGCAACCACCGGGACCGCCCAGACTATCTCCGGCATACCCGTCTTCTCGGGCTTCGGATTCAGGCTCCTGCTCACCGTAGCCCTGTGGGCTTTCGGCTGCTACTACCTGATCCGC
Organism: Bacillota bacterium; assembly: GCA_017437925.1. The sequence goes on along the minus strand of JAFRWQ010000204.1, from coordinate 16,710 downwards.
TACACCAAGAAGCTGCAGAAGGATCCCACCTCCAGCATACTCTACGGAGACCCCGACGCCGTGACCAAGGATCCCGAGGCGACCATGCCCGAACTGACCGGACGCCGCAAGCTGGTCCTGCTGGCCTTCATCATAGGCTTTGCGTTCATAGTCTACGGCGCCATCAAATCCTGGAGCGCCAACGACGCCATCCCCTCCATCTTCCTGTTGACCGGTATCGTCTGCGGACTGATCTACGGCTTCAAGCCCAGCCAGATCGCCTCCATCTTCGTTGAAGGCGCCAAGAAGATCACCTTCGGCGCCCTGATCGTCGGCGTTTCCGCCGCCATCAGCATCGTAATGACCAACGGCCAGATCATACACACCTGCGTACACGGCCTGGCTTCCCTCATGGGCAACCTGCCCTCTGTTCTCGCCGGACTGGTCATGTACTTCGTCAACATCATCATCAACACCTTCATCACCTCAGGTTCCGGCCAGGCAGCGGCTGTCATGCCCATTATGAGCCCGCTGGCTTCCGTCATAGGCATCCCCCAGCAGTGCGGCGTACTCGCCTTCCAGCTGGGCGACGGCTTCACCAACCAGATACTGCCCATGTCTTCGGTACTGATGGCAGGCCTGGCCTTCGGAGGCATCTCCTACGGAAAGTGGCTCAAGTTCTTCCTTAAGTGGCTGCTCGCCAATCTGATCATAGGCGCCGTCTTCCTCATCATCGCCATAAGCATGAACTGGGGCGCCATTTACGGATAAACATCTTTCTGATATGATCATAAGTGCAGCTTGATCAAGAGCGATCGGGCACGGCTTGCTTTGACGGCGTGCCGTGCCCGTTTTTATTCGCGGAAAGGACCGTTATGAAAATACTTATAAGCCAATTCGGCAACGAGACCAACAGCTTTTCCCTGGGCAGGACCACCTGGGAGACCCTGGTGCCTCAGGGCTGGACCCCGGCGGATCAGGTGATACCCCAGTTCAGGGGGACCGCGACCTACCTGGGCGGAGCCTTGAGGGCCATGGAGGAGGAAGGGGCTGAGCCTCTTCCCATAGACCTTGCCACCAAGGCGGGCAACTTCGGGGCCGGCCCCCTCATGGCGGAAAGCTGCTCTGCCTACGCCATGGACCACATAACCGGCCAGATAAAGGAGCACATGGGCGAGTTCGACGGCTTCTTCTTCGCCGTCCACGGGGCGGGCTGCGCCGAGAACGCCCCCGACCTGGAAAGCTACTGCTTCGAAAGGGTGAGAGAAGTCATAGGGGACATCCCCATGATGTCGTCCCTTGACGCCCACGCCAACGTGAGCCACGACATGGTGAGGCTCTCGGACGGCCTTTTCGGCATCAAGACCATACCCCACATCGACTGCGAGGAAGCGGGCTACATGGCGGCAAAGAACCTCATATACAAGATCCGCGGCCTGCGCGACCCCAAAATGTGCCTTAAAAAGCTGCCAATACTGATCCCCGCGACCACGGGAAGGACCATAGACTTCCCGGGCAAGGAGATCATGGAGTTCACCGCGAGGTACAAGGAGGAGCACGGCCTCCTCGACGCCAGCTTCTTCTTCGGCTTTTCCCCCACCGACACCCCCTGCTCGTCCTGCTCGGTGCTGGCGGTGGCCGACGGCTATGTGCCCGAAAAGGAAGCCCTTGAGATCGCCGAATACGTATGGCAGTTTAAGGACGACTTCTCCGGCGAATCCCTCTCGGTAGCCCAGGCTTTGGACAGGGCCGAGACCCTCGTAAGGGACGGCTACGTCGTAATCAACGAGGCCTCGGACAATCCCGGCGGCGGAGCCCCCGGCGACGGCACCCACCTGCTGAGAGAGATGATAAAACGGGATAAAAAAGGCTACATCATGGGCCCCGTAACGGACCCCGAAGCCGCGGCCTACATACACGCCAACTTCCATGTGGGCGACAGGATCTCCATGGAGGTGGGAGGCAAGACCGACCCGGTCAACGGAGGGCCGGTGATGCTGAAAGACGCCGAGATACTTAACCTCTCCAACGGAAGGCTCATCTCCGCAGCCCCCATCAATTTCGGAGCGCCCATGGACTACGGAAAGAGCGTCAGGCTGCGCCAGGGCAACGTAGAGCTCATACTGATCAGCGACCGCTTCCAGGTCTACGACGACAGGCCCTTCATCATGACCGGCTGCGACATGAGCACCTACCGCGTCATAGGCCTCAAGTCGATGAACCACTTCAGGGGCTACTTCTCAAAGACAGCCGACGCCATAGTCACCGCGGATCCCCCGGGGCAGTGCCCGATAGATCTTAAGCAGTACGACTACAGGAACGTGGTCCGTCCCATCATCCCCCTGGATGAGGGAGTCGAATACGACGGGCACTGGCAGGAATAGCGTATAAGAAGGCATCAGAGCATTTCGCCGATATCAATTTAAAGGAGGACAGGGCCTTGCTTGCAGAAAAATACTTCAGAGAAGGCGACGAGGACTTTATCGTCGCTTTGCGGCGCGAGATCCACGAGTATCCCGAGACAGGATTCGATCTTCCGAAGACCCTTGCCGCGGTCAAAAGGGAGCTGGACGCCATGGGCGTCCCCTATACCGAAAAGTTCGGGCGGTCAGGGGTCGTCGCCGTCATAAACCCGGGCTTCAGCGGACACACCGTAGGGATAAGGGCCGACATGGACGCCCTTCCGGTCGAGGAAAAGGTCGACCTTCCCTTCAGGTCCAAAGTCCCCGGGAAGATGCACGCCTGCGGCCATGACGCCCACACGGCTATACTTCTGGGAACCGCGAGGGCCTTGAAGCGGGCCGAAGGGGAGCTTAAGTGCAGGGTAAAGCTGATCTTCCAGCCCAGCGAAGAGGGAGAAGAGAGCGGGGCCTGCGCCATGGTCGAGGACGGGGTCATGGACGACATAGACGAGATCATCGCCCTCCATACCGAGTATTCGGTCCCTACTGGAAAGATAGGAGTCTTCGCGGGCCCCTACATGGCCGCCTGCCACCCCTATACCATCGAGTTCCACGGGAAATCCTCCCACGCCACCTTGCCCCAGAACGGCCGCGACGCTTTAGCCATGGCTGTTAAGGCTTACAACGACATATATCTCATGAAGTGCAGGGAGCTGGACCCCTTCAGCCAGCACGTCCTGTCGATTTCGAGCATACAGGCGGGGACAGCCCACAATGTGATCGCCCAGTACGCTAAGATGCTGATATCCTTCCGCTTCTACGACATGGAGACCCACGACAAGATCGACGGCCGCATAAAGCAGATCTGCCGCAACGCGGCCGAGGAGCTGGGGGGAAGCGTGGAATTCACCGACCGCATCAGCGCCTACGCGGTGATAAACGACATAGGCATCGCTGAAAAGGTCCGCAGCGCCGCCGCCAAGGTGGTGGGAAGCGAAAACGTGATACAGGTCCCGCAAAAGCTCAGCTCCGAGGACTTCTCCCACTATCTGCGCAAAAAACCGGGCGTGATGTTCCGCCTCGGCATAGGAAACGAGGAAAAGGGCAGCGTCGAAGCGCCCCACACCTCTAAGTTCAGGGTCGACGAGGACGCCCTCATACTGGGGGCAAAGACCTTCGTCCAGTACGTTCTGGACCAAGGGTAAGGGCAGGAGGATAAGGCTGTGCAGTGGCTTAACAGGAAGGCCCTAATGCTCGAACAGGGGGCCATACGCGCCATGTTCGACAGGGCAAACACCATGAAGGACGTTATAAGCATGGGCATAGGGGAGCCGGACATGCCTACCCCCGCCCCCGTGTGCGAGGGGGCAGCCCTTGCCATGGAGCAGGGCTTCACCCACTATACCCCCAACGCGGGGACCGCGGTCTTAAGGAAAGCGGTCGCCGAAAAATCGTATATAAAGGACCTGGGCTACGACCCTGCAAGGGAGATCATCATAACCAATGGGGGCATGGGAGCCCTGTCCCTCCTCTTCCTCGTCATCCTCAACGAAGGGGACGAGGTCCTGATACAGGATCCCCAGTGGCTGAACTACGAGGCCCAGATCACCTACTGCGGAGGAGTGCCCGTCAGGGTCCCCGCAAGCCCTGAGCATTGCTTTGAGATGCAGCCCGAAGACATAGAAAAGAGGATAGGCCCGAGGACCAAGGCCCTGCTCATCAATTCGCCCAACAACCCGACGGGCAGCGTGATGTCTGCGGATGCCCTTAAAGAGATTGCAGAGATCGCTAAAAGGCGCGATATCCTGGTGATCACCGACGAGGTCTACAACACCCTGGTCTATAGCGAAACGCCTTGCGTCTCCATCGCATCTTTCGAAGGCATGAAGGAGCGCACCGTCGTCATAAACAGCTTCTCAAAAGCCTTCGCCATGACCGGCTGGAGGATAGGCTTCGCCGCAGGGCCCGGGGAGATAATAGGCAAGATGACCGAATGCATGGAGAACTTCAACTCCTGCGCCAGCTCGGTTGGCCAGTACGCGGCGCTTAAGGCTCTGGACCATCCCGAGCTTTCCGATGAGATCAGGTCGGTCTTTTCAAAGCGCAGGGAACTGTTCCTCAAAAGCCTTGATGGCATTCCGGGCATAAAGTACATAGAGCCCGCGGGGGCGTTCTACGTTTTCGTCGACATCAGGAGCTTCGGCCTCAGCAGCAGGGAGTTCTGCGACCGCCTGCTGGACGAAGCCGGGGTGGTGTGGATACCGGGCAGCGCCTTCGGCGAATGCGGGGAGGGCTTTGCCAGGGCCGCCTATACCTGCGGCGAAGAAAAACTGCGAAAGGCCGTGGACCGCGTCGGGGCCTTCTGCGGCAAAATAAGCTCGGAGCGCGGTCTATGACAAAGGCAGGGCCTCCCGATGAGCAGGCGCGCTCTTTAAGCAATATAAAGCGGCCCGGCCGGGCGATCCCGGTCAGGCCGCTTTTAATTATGGGTCATCTATAGGCGGCGCGGGACGCTTTCAGGTCCTTTTGCCCGGGCGCGGTCATGCCGTCTGCCCGAGGCCGGGCCTGTTCCGTCCCGGACGCTTTTCTACTCGGCGCCGTAGAGCTTTCTTGAGTATGCCAGGTATTCTTCCTTCGACGCGAAATCGGGCTTAAAATCGGCCTTGATCTTGCGGGCCAGCTCCGCCCCGTCCCAGAGCAGGTCTACGACGGTGGCGGCCGCCAGCTTAGAGGGCACCACGTAGGCCGCGTATTCGTTTACTATGTCGAAATCCAGGCCGTGGGGCACTCCCACCGCTCCTCCGAAATAGGGGTGGATCAGGGGGATGAGGGAAGCGACGTCGCCGCAGTCGGTGGAGGAGCCTCTGTGATCTCCGAAGGCGTCGAACACGTTCTCTTCGCCCAAAAGCTCTCTCGCGTTGCCCAGGAACACGTCTCCCAGCTCTTTATACTGGTGGCAGGGCAGGTAGCAGCCGGAATCGCTGATGGTGACTTCGGAGCCGGTGGCTTCGCCGCACATCTTAAGGACGGTGTTGACCTTGTTGTTGGCGTCGGTCATGGCCTCGACGGTCGCCGCTCTTACTCCGAACTCGAGCCTCACGTCGTCGGGCACCACGTTGGGGCTGGAGCCGCCCTTGGTTATGATGTAGTGGATCCTGACGTGATCGTCGTCCCTGAACCTTTCCCTTAAGGCGTTGATGGCGTTGAGGCCGGTGATGGCCGATTCGAGGGCGTTTATTCCCCTGTCGGGAGCGAGGCCCGCGTGGGCTCCCCTGCCCTTAAACCTTACGGTCTTGTGGATGACGCCGTTCCAGCTGTGGCCGAGCCAGCTCTTCGCGCTTTCGCCCTGGCCCATGATGTGGCTGCACATTATCATGTCCACGTCGTCGAACTCTCCCAGGCTTATCATCTCCTGCTTGCCGCTGGTGTAGGTGATCTTGCCGTCCTTTACCAGCTGGGCCCTGTATTCGTGCTCGACGCTCTCCTCAGCCGGGACGCCTATGAAGGTCAGGTCTCCGTCCAGCTCCTTGATGAGGCCGCTTCTTACGAGGCCCAGGGCGACGCCGAGTATGGTGGTGAGCTGGGCGTGATGGCCGCAGCCGTGGAAATAGCCGGTGTCCTTCTGGGCCTTGACGTGGGACGGCATAATGAGGGAGTCCAGCTCTCCCATTACCGCCACGTTGGCCTTGTGGTCTTTGCCCTCAGCCTTAGCCTTAAGGCCGGTATAGGCAACATGGTCCCGAACCGTCATTCCGCAGTTCTCGAAGACCTTCTTGACGTAAGCCGCGGTCTTTTCCTCCCTGAAGCCGGGCTCCGGGATCTGATAGAGCTCGCGCCCGTAGCGCATCAGCTCCTCCTTGTTGTCCTCGATATATTTGAGGACGGCCTGTTTCAGTTCTTCTTTGTTCATGCGTGTTCCTCCCGATCGTTCTCCGATCTATTTATCATATGTTCTCTTGTACCGGGACGGTGAAACTCCCACCAGTTCCATAAAGTTTCTGTAGAAGGTCGAGGGCTCGCTGTAGCCGACCTCGGAGGCTATCTCGCTTAAGGTCATCCCGGGCCTGGTCCTTATGAGCAGCTCGGCGTCGAGTATCCTCTTGTTGCGTATGTACTGCTTTAGGGGAAGGCCCGTGTACTGCGAAAAGAGCTCGTACAGGGTGGATTTCGAGATGGAGAACATGCGGGCCAGCTCTTCGGCGCTGATCGCCTCTCTGTAATGCTTGTTTATGTAGTCCACGCAGCCCGAGATGTTGATCTTGTAGCGGCCGGGGGACGGCTGCACGGAGTGGACGGGCTCGGTGTAGTAGTTCTGGGCGAGTATGTAGAGGGACGAGGCAATGAGGCTGGGCGCCGCCGAATACTCGTCCATGGCGCAGATCTCCTGCTCCTTGATGAGGCAGTCGAGAAGGGACCTCAGTATGGTCCTCTGGTCTTCGTTTAGCTCTATCCTTAAGTGGATCTGCTCTCCCCCGCTGGAGTGGGACTGCAGGCCCGTCAGGAATTTGTATATGTTGGACTGGGAAAAGCCGGAGTGGAAGAGGTCGGCGCTGAAGGCCAGGGAGTAGACCTGGGTGTTGGGGTTTATGAAGCTGAGCTTGTGGGCGAAGCCCGGAGGTATCATGAAGGCGTCGCCCCGGCCCAGTATGATGCCGTCGCTGTGGCTGTCATGGCCTATCTGGCCCCTCAGGACATAAAGGAGCTGAAAGTAGTTGTGGTAGTGCATGTCCTGGGCCACGGCGCTCTCGCTGAGCATGTAGATATGGTAGCGCCTTCCGCCGGTATTGAAATGGTCGAATGTGATCAGCTTGTCCATTTTCTTATCGATAACATCCCTTTTAGCCGCGGCAGGATGAGGCCTGCCCTATATTGAATTATATCTGCCGGAGGCGTTCTGCAACAGACAGAATGAACGAATTTGGAAAAAATGCAATGTTTTGCGAAAGGACTGCAATATGGGGGGAAGAGGCTGCGCCGCAAAGCTCTTCGCAGGGGCGGAGGGCGCAGGAACATGAAAGCTTTTCGAAGGGAGAGCGAAGGCTTTTAAAGCCGGGCGCAAGGACGTCGCCGGCGAAAGGGCAGGTTTTCAGTTTCGGGCATCGGCAGCCGGGCAGGCTTAAGGATCCCGGCATCGGCGAAAGGACGGGCCTTAAGCTTCAGGCAGCGGAAGATAAGCAAACGAAAGGGCTCCCAAATCAACAACAATTGTTATATAACATATGCTCGACAATCCAAACCTCTTGAAATTCCAACGAAAAAGCCCGGTCCTTTAAGGACCGGGCCTTGTTTGTTGTCGTTTTATTCGCGGCCTGACGCGCATGTCTTCCGCCTGTTTTGAGGCCGTCTGCTCCGCCCTTCGGCCTCTTTCCTACAGGGTGAACTCCAGCCTCAGGTCCTTGATCGCCATCCTGGAGATTATAGCGGCGGCCTCGGCCCTGGTGATGTTGTTGCCAGGATAGTAGCGGTGGCCGTTGCTTCCCTCCACTATGCCGGCTTCGTAGAGCCTTACGATCTCGCTCCTGTACTTGGTGCTTGAGAACACGTCGGGTATGGAGCGTATCCTGTTGATCCTGGGCAGGGCATCGGCGGGCATGGCGTTGGCAAAGATATAGGCCATCTCGCCTCTGGTCGCATAGCGGTTGTACACCGAATTGCCCTGGGACCTGGCGTCGAAGTCGGTGTTCCTTATGATGCCGTTCTTAAGGGCGTAGGTCACGTAGACGCTGTACCAGGTGGGTCCCTCGGAGAACTTGCCGCTGCCTCCGTTGTAGATGTTGTGGAGCCTGGCCGCCATGGCTATGGCCTGGGCCAGGGTGATGTTGCCGGAGGGGTTGAATTTGCCGCAGTCTCCCTCCATCAGGCCCAGCTGGTAGACGGTCTTCACGTTCTCGTCGTACCAGGCGGTTCCGTTGATGCCCACGTCGAGGAATATGCCCTTGTAGTAGTTGTTCCTCTTGACGAAGTTCTTTAAGGCCTGCTCGGCCTCAAGGGAGGGCATCTCGTAGCGGGCGCCCTCGATGAGCTCGGCAAGGCCGGGCCAGTCGAAGCGGGCGTAGTTGTTGAGGGTGTCGTGCTCCAGGAAGTATTCTATGGTCTTGTCGTCGAGAGCCAGTATGAAGGGGACTCCCGCTGCGGTCATCTTAAGGGAGGAGGGCGACTTGGACCTTATCTCTTCGTAGGTCTTGTAGCCCAGGTCGGAGTTGCTGTAGTAGAAGGTCGCTATGCCGGTGTAAAGGCCGGGACCGTTCAGGAAGTGCATCTGCAGGCTGTTGTAGTCCGAGGTGTAGACTCCTCCCGAAAGGGGAATGAACCCGTAGCTGTAGATGTCGTTCCAGTAGACCAGCTCGTCGCTGTAGCCGTAGATCTTAACGCTGCTGTTGACGGTCCCCGATACGGCGCTGTAGTAGCTGCCGTTGTCCCACTTGCTGTCGGGCAGGTAGACCACCATGACGTCGGCGTTGCCGCTGCCCTCTGTAGTCTCAAGCTTCACGTTGATGGTGCCCAGGTAGTTGGGCACTGTGAGCTTTACCCTGATGCCGTTGAAGGTGTTGGTGGTGTCGTACTGGGACAGGTTCCTGGTCTTGTACCCGTACCTCACCTTTCCTTCCGCGGCAAAGCACAAGCTGAAGCTCCCCAGCAGCAGCACTGCGCAAAGCATTATGGAAATAAATTTCTTCATCTTAATCCCCCTGTTGTCAGCTTAAACCCCGTATAAGCTGTTGGACGCGAATTCGGGCTCGCAGGTGGCGTCTATGCCCAGATCGTGGAACACCTGCGCGTCGGAATCGCTGAGTATGGCGGTGCAGTGGGCCCTGCAGCCGGCCAGAAGCGGCAGCTTGTCCACGGCGATGGACGCCATGGGGTTGACCGTCGCCGATATGGTCAGCGCCGAGAGCACTTCCTCCACGTTAAGGGTCGCCTTTTCTCTGTGAAGTATGTGTTTCTTGAGGTACTGCATGGTCTTGAGCACGTCCGGCGAAATGAGAAGTATCTCGTCGGGGTAGTTGCAGAGCCTCTTTATTGCGTTGATGGTGAGGGCGGCTCCTGCCACCATGCGGCGGGAGCTGCGGCCGGTGACCAGGGTCCCGTCGGGAAGCTCCATGGCCATGGCTATGACGTTCTCGTACTTGGGATCGAGGGACCTCTTGTACTCGGCGTAATCGATGGCCTTCTGGACCACAGGCCTGTCGGCCGGGGTCGCCCCGACCTCGTCCATGAGCAGCTTGGCCCTCTGAAGGGCTCCTTCGTCAAGGACTCCCTTCTTGAAGTCGACTCTTGCCAGCAGGTAGCGCCGTATGATCTCCTGACGGGCAGCCTCGCGGCAGATCTCGTCGTCGGTGATGCAGAAGCCCGCCCTGTTGACGCCCATGTCGGTGGGCGAGTTGTACTGGCAGGGCCTGCCGGTGATCTTCTCTATGATCCTCTTGACCACGGGGAAGATCTCAAGATCCCGGTTGTAGTTGACGGCGGGATAGCCGTACTTTTCCAGATGGAAGTTATCGATCTGGTTGACGTCCTTGAGGTCGACGGTGGCGGCCTCGTAGGCTATGTTGACGGGGTGCTTGAGGCTCAGGTTCCAGATCGGGAAGGTCTCGAACTTGGCGTAGCTGGCCTCTATGCCCCTCTGGTTTTCGTGATAGAGCTGGGACAGGCAGGTCGCCAGCTTGCCGGACCCGGGTCCGGGGCCGTTGACGACGACTATGGGCTTGGTGACCTCTATGTAGGGGTTCTTGCCGTAGCCTTCCTCGCTGCAGATGGTGTCCACGTCGGTGGGATAGCCTTTGGTGTAGTAGTGCTTGTAGGTCTTTATTCCGCGGCGCTCCAGCTTGTTGATGAAGGTGTTGACGGCGGGCTGGTCCTCATAGCGGGTGATGACGACGCTGTTGATCGAAAGATCGTAGCTTCTGAACATGTCTATGAGGCGCATGCACTCCAGGTCGTAGGTTATTCCGAAGTCCTGGCGGGTCTTGTTGGTAAGTATGGCGCCTGCGTATATGCAGATGATGATCTCGGCGTGATCCCTCAGCTTGGTCAGCAGCTTGATCTTGGCGTTCTCGTCGAAGCCGGGCAGGACCCTCATGGCGTGCTTGTCCTGGACCAGCTTTCCGCCGAACTCCAGGTACAGCCTCTCCGACTTAAGGTCGTCTATGCGCTGCAGTATGTATTTTGACTGTTCTTCAAGATAAAGGTCGGGATCAAAGCCTGTCTTCATCTCACACCTCCTGACGCCGCTGATCTCAAAAAGCACATACGTACCAAATTATCTTATAGTATACCAAAACAGCGGCGTTTCCGCTACTGTTTTGTTATACAGGCAAATTACAATTGTGTCATAAAAGGGCAATATTGCCCGAAAAACAGACCTTAGGCCTTCTTCGGAGGATAATACTCGGCGTATTTGACGGTGAAATCGCTCATCATGCCGGGGATGTCCAGGCTCTGGGGACAGACTCCCGCGCAGGCCCCGCAGGCCAGGCAGTCCTCGGGCCTGTGGCCTTCGGGCAGGGAGTTGTAGACTATGGGGGTGAGGAAGCCGCCCTTGGCGTAAGCCATGTCGTTGTAGGCCTGCATGATCTTGGGGATATTGAGCTGCATCGGGCAGTACTCGGTGCAGTAGGCGCAGCCGGTGCAGGGATAGGCGGTCTCATCCATCATTTCTCTCGCGATCTCAAGCAGGGTCTCCCTTTCGTTTTCGAAGAGGGTGTCGGGGGAGGACGCGGTCGCTATGTTCTCCTTCACCTGCTCTAAATTGCTCATGCCCGATAGCACCATGCCCACTCCCTCGGTCTCAAAGGCAAAGCGCAGGGCCCAGGCCGCGGGCTTTTCTTCGGGCCTTAAGGCCTTGAGCTTTTCTTCGTACTTCGCTTCGAGGCTTGCCAGCTTTCCGCCCCTTACGGGCTCCATTACCCAGACGGGTATCTCCATGCTGTTGAGGTAGGCGACCTTGGCCTCGGCTTTCTGAAGCAGCCAGTCGAGGTAATTGAGCTGGATCTGGCAGAACTCCATGTCGTCTCCGTAGGCTTCGACGAAGCGCTTGAGCACGTCCATCTGGCCGTGGCAGGAAAAGCCCAGGTGCTTTATGCGGCCGGCGGCCTTCTGCTCCTTAAGGTAATCCACTATACCGTAGCTCGGGTCGAGATAGGCCTCTATATTGTATTCGGTGACGTTGTGGCAGAGGTAAAAGTCGAAGTGATCGACCTGAAGCCTTTCAAGCTGCTCTTCGAAGATCTCCTTTACCTTGGGCATGTTGGCCAGATCGTAGCCGGGGAACTTGGTGGCAAGGTAAAAGCTCTCCCTGGGGTATTTCTTCAGGGCTTCTCCCACGAAGACCTCGGCCATGTGCTTGTGATAGCCCCAGGCCACGTCGTAGTAGTTGACTCCCGCCTCCATGGCGCAGTCGAACATCTCCTGCACCTGAACGGGATCTATGTCGGCGCTGTCCTCGCTCTTAAGGGGCAGCCTCATGCAGCCGAAGCCCAGCTGCGAAAGCTCAAGCTCCCGAAACTTCTTGTATATCATGGTCTTCTCCTTCCGTCCGCTGAAATATCTTTCTTTTTATTTTACCTTGTCTGTCAAGGCTCGCGCAAAGCCCCGTTCTCTTCTTTCGGACCCTTTACAGGAGCTCCTCTTTTTCCTATAATTTGATTAACAGTTCTCTTGCGCGATTGGAGGCTTTCATGAACATATACGCTTCCGTTTCAATATTTACCCTGGTCATCATCCTGTACTGGGTCATTTCGGAGTTCTTCACCCTCCTCTTCAAGCTTACCGGCCTGCCATCCGAAAAGGCCGGCTTTCAGGTCATGTCCCTGCTCACCGGCTGCGGCTACACAACAAAGGAGAGCGAGACCTTCGTAAGCTCTAAATCCAGAAGGCGCATCGCCAAGGTGACCATGCTCTTCGGCTACGTCTTCAACATAACCATAGTATCCGCCCTGATCAACGTGTTCCTCTCCATGAAGGAGAGCCAGATCAAGCACTTCGTCGTGGGCATCTTCGGCCCCCTCTCCACGCTGATAATACTGATAGTGCTGATCAGGACCCCGGCAGTCCACTCCTGGGTGGACGGGCTTTTGGAAAAGCTGGCGGGAAAGGTCGTCGGAGCGGAAGGGTCGAACACCGCCCTGCTTATGGACTACATAGGCAGCGAGACCATAGTCCAGGTGAGGCTCAATCACATCCCGGACGAGGTAAAGGGCCTTTCGCTGGCGGATCTTGACCTTAAGAACAGGCACAACATCATGGTTATGCTGGTGGAAAGCCCGGGAAGGAAGGCGGTCGCTGCCAATGCCTCAACGGTCTTTGAGCTGGGCGACAAGATCACCGTTTTCGGCAATTACGAGGAGATCTGCAGGGTCTTCGACGCCAGGGAGCGCTTCGCGGGCAATGACAATTAAGTTTACTTTTCGGCGCCTTCGCCCTTTTACGGCGGAGGCGGGGATGGTAAGATAAATAAAGGGGACTAAAGGGAAAAGAGAAGAAAGGAGGAATGAATGGACATATTCAAAAAGTGCGTCGTAAACCAGGACGCCGCCAGGTCCAGGGAACTTGGCATCTACCCCTATTTCCATGCCCTTGAGTCGAGACAGGACACCGTCGTTCAGATGGAAGGCGGGCGCCGCATCATGCTCGGCTCCAACAACTATCTGGGTCTTACGATACACCCGGAAGTGATCGAGGCTGGTATCAGGGCTATCGAAAAATACGGCTCCGGCTGTTCCGGATCCCGCTTTCTCAACGGGACCCTGGAGCTTCATCTGCAGCTGGAGGAGGAGCTTGCCCGCTTCTTAAGAAAAGGGGCAGTCATGACATTCTCCACGGGCTTTCAGAGCAATCTGGGCATCATTTCGGCGGTGGCGGGGAGGAGCGACTACATAGTCTGCGATAAGGAGAACCACGCCAGCATCTACGACGCCTGCAGGCTCAGCTACGCCAAGATGGTGCGCTACGAGCACAGCGACATGGAGGATCTTAGAAGGGTGCTTGAGCGCATACCGGAAAGCGCCGGCATACTCATAGTCACCGACGGAGTCTTCAGCATGGGAGGCGACGTGGCGAAGCTGCCCGAGATCGTCGCTTTGGCTGAGGAATTCGGAGCCCGGGTGATGGTGGACGACGCCCACGGCCTGGGAGTTTTAGGCGAGGGCGGAAGGGGGACCGCCAGCCACTTCGGACTTGAGGACAAGGTCGACATCTACATGGGGACTTTCTCAAAGTCCCTCGCTTCGCTGGGAGGCTACATGGCGGCTCCGGCGGAGATAATCGATTACGTGCGCCATGTGTCGAGGCCCTTCATATTCTCGGCTTCAATGACTCCCGCCAGCGCTGCCTGCGCTCTGGCGGCTCTTAAGGTTCTTGAGAAGGATCCCTCGCTTCCCGAAAAGCTGCGCCATAACGGCGATTACATGAGGGAAGGCATGACGAAGAGGGGCATACCCCACATCGAATCGTCTACGCCCATAGTTCCCATCTACACCTACGAAACGATGAGGACCCTGGGCCTTGCCACAGAGCTCTTCGAAAAGGGCGTCTACGTCAATCCCTCGCTGCCGCCGGCGACTCCGCCGGGGGGCTGCCTGCTCAGGTGCAGCCTGATGGCAAGCCACACCGAGGAACTGATAGACGAGGCCCTGGACGTTATAGATCAGGTCCTGAAGGAGGACAAATGGAAGGAACAGCCATAGTCAGTGGTGCCAGCTCCGGCATAGGTCTCGCGGTATGCGAGATGCTGCTGGAGAAGGGCTACCGGGTCTACGGCCTTTCGAGAAGGGGGACGGGCCCCGAAGGGGCCGTCTGCCTCTCCTGCGATGTGACGGATGAGGCCGCGGCCCGCAGGGCCGCGGCTTTTGTCTTTGAGAAGGAAGGCCGCATAGACATACTTGTAAACAACGCGGGGATGGGGATCTCGGGCCCGGTGGAGTTCACCGAGGAGGAGGACGCCCGCCGCATAATGGACGTGAATTTCATGGGCCAGTTCTTCCTGGCCAAGGCCGTTCTGCCCTACATGAGGGAGCAGAAGAGCGGCCATATAGTCTGCGTCAGCTCGGTCGCGGCCCCCATAGCCATACCCTATCAGGGCTTTTACTCGGCCAGCAAGGCGGCGGTCAACGGCATGGCCCTCGCCATGAGGAACGAGGTAAAGGACTTCGGCATCAAGGTCTCTTGCGTGATGCCGGGTGACGCCGCGACGGGCTTTACCGACGCCAGGAAGAAGCAGAGCGCCGGGGATAACATATATACTCACAACGCTTCGGCAGTGGAGGCGATGGAGAAGGACGAGCGAGGCGGGATGACGCCCGCGCAGGTCGCGGGCGTCATCGTGAAAGCGGCGCTCAAGGCTTCTCCGGCGCCGCTTTACACGGCCGGCGGCAGCTACAAGCTGCTGGCCCTGCTGTTCAGGCTGCTGCCGGCCCGCCTCGCCTATTTTATAGTAGGAAAGCTTTATTCTTGAAGATTTTTCCTGCCGAGCCTTGCGACTGCCTTAATTTTCCTGTACAATAATGGCAGAAGAGCGGAAGGAGACCCAATGAAGCCCTTTGATGAAGCTTTTGAAGAAGCCCCGACCCGGGAACTGAGCGAAGGCCCCTCTGTAAGCGAGGAGGCTGTATCTTACGCCGCCCTTCCCCTGGACCTGTCCGAGGCCGAAGGCTTTCCCTGCTTCATCGAGCTTCTTACGGGAGCGATAACTCCCGTTAAGACCTCCATCTTCGTGGCCGGTTTTTCAAAGCAGTGCGGCCTGCGCATAGTCCAGGACCCCATGACCCACACGGTGAGCCGCTTCCACGCCACCGTGGAAGCCCTGCCCGAGGGCATGTACCTGACCGACGAGAGCCTCAACGGGACCTTCTTCGGAAGCGATCCCTCAAAACCCGAAAGCTTCGTCAGGCTCCCCAAAGGCAGCAGGGTCCAGCTGAAAGACGGCCAGTTCGTAAGATTTGCCGACGTCCTCTACCAGTACAGATCGGGAGAAAGAATGCCTTTATGATAAGCAGCAGACGCAGCGAGCCCGGCGAAGAGCTCAGAGCCATGCTGGACATGGCAAAGGAGCTCTCTCTTGGACTGCCCGAAGAGGAAGAAGCTGCGACTCTTCCCTTAAACGATGCCGCAGAGCCCGAAGAGCATCCGGTATCCGAATATATCTTAGTCCATATGGCGACCAACCGGGGTTTTGACATATCAAAGCCCCGGTTTCTTATAGGCAGCAGCCCTGACTGCGATCTGGTCATAGAGGGGATCGAAAGGGGAATATCACGTAACCATTGTTATATAACAATAAGAGGGGATCGTTTATACCTCACGGATCTCTCAAGGAACGGTTCCTTCCTCGGGGAACCGGGCTCGGAAGACCTTGAATTTTCAAGGCTTCCCAAAGATCTTGAGGTCGAGGTAAGGCCCTGGCAGGTGATACGCCTGGCATCCGAACGCTTTCTCCTGGCAAAGAGAGGTGGGCGCAGATGAAGGCCTTCGGTTTTATCGGAAAGACCCAGGGGCCGGGCCGCTCCCGCTATTTTTTCATGGCGGACAGCGACCCCGAGGGCATAAACAGCATCGCCATCGCCGGCGTCGCGGAGGATAGCAGCCCGGATTGCCTCGGGGCGTCCTTCATATGCGAGAGACTGCTTGCCAAAGCCGAGGAAAAGGGCCTCTCCCTCTGCGGCTTAAGCTTTGAAGAACTTAAGGAGGAGCTTTCCCTCTGGCTGGTCACAAGCCTGGACCTGCTTGAGACAGTAGGAAAGGCCAAAGGCCTTGAATTTGAAGCCTCCGTGACCCTCGCCGCCTTTACCGGAGGCAGCTGGCTCTGCCTTCAGAAGGGAAGTCCCCAGTGCTTTGTCGAAAGCGGGGGCATCTTAAGAAGGATCACCCTTTTCCCAAAAGAAAAGCTTCCCCACGCGGGTTCCTTTGACAGGCCCTGCTTCGGCCCGGATGAAAAAGGCCTTCTTGTTTTCGACGGCCTCGCGCCCGGCAGCACAAGGCTTTTCCTCTGCTGCGAAGACGCGGCGGTCCTCCTTCCCTTCCCCCTGATACAAGAAAAACTGGCCGTCCCCTCCGAAAAGGCCCTGGCGGAGCTTGAAAAACTTAGCCTGCGCCTGGGCGCCGCGGCCGGAGGCTCCTTCGTCTGCCTCGATCCCGAAGGCGGGGAGGATACATGGTCGGCTTAAACCAGGTCCTGAAGGGCAAATACCGCATCACCGCCCTCATAGGGCGGGGCGGAATGAGCGCGGTCTACAAGGCCGAAGATCTGAAGCTGGGAAAGGACTGGGCCGTCAAAGTCATAGACCCCTCCGGGCCCGAATACAGCCGCCTTCTCGGCCGGGACGGCACCCTGGCT
>JAFRWQ010000203.1 GCA_017437925.1 Bacillota bacterium | reverse complement strand
ATGTCCGGCCTTCTTTGCCTCGTTGAGCAGGTTCAGCACGGGAACGTCCTTGTAGATGTAGTGGACCGCGTAAGCGTTGTCGCAGAAGATCCTGAAGTCCTTGGCTGCGGGCTCGAGGGCGGCCAGCTCCTTGATGGCCTCGTCGCTGTAGCATCCGCCGTAGGGGTTGGTGTACTTGGGCACGCACCACATTCCCTTGACCTGGGGGTCTTTTACCAGCTCTCTGATCATGTCCATATCCGGGCCCCACTCGCTGAGGGGCACGGGGATCATCTCGATGCCCAGCATCTCGCAGATGGTGAAGTGCCTGTCATAGCCGGGGACGGGGCAGATGAACTTGATCTTGCCGCAGTCCTTCCAGGGCTTGTCGCCGCCGAGAACTCCCACCAGCTCAGCCCTCATGATGCAGTCGTACATGAAGTTGAGGGAGGCGTTTCCGACGACTATGGTCTCTTCGGGGGTAACGCCGAGATAATCGGCGAAGAGCTTTCTGGCGGAGGGGAGGCCCAGCAGGCAGCCGTAGTTGCGGGCGTCGATATTCCCGTCATGACAGTCGGTCTTGGAATTCAGAACGTCCAGCATGGGCATGGTGAGGGCCAGCTGCTCGGGAGAGGGATTGCCTCTGGCCATGGAGAGGGAGAGCCCCATGTCCTGATACTCCTTGTATCTCTTGAGGAGGAGCTCCTTCTGCTGCTGCAGCTCTTCAGCGGTCATTTCGTTATAGGTCTTCATTGGGTGTCCTTTCTGAAACATCGGTTACGATAGGAATAGCTCATACACTGTTATTCTATTATATTGTCTTAAAATTGACAAGATGATACAATGAAAATGAGCCGAAATATAAACCGGGCGGACCCGGTCCCGCCGGGGCTTTCGGGAGAACGATATGACAGAATACAAGTGTTCAGACCTTGATCTTAAGAAGATAGCGGAGAGCGGCCAGTGCTTCCGCATGAATGAAGAAGGAGAGGGAAAGTATAAGCTCGTCGCCTTCGGAAGGCTGCTGAGGCTCGAGCAGAAGGGCCCGGGCGAGGTGGTCTTTAACTGCCCGGAGGCTGAATTTGAAAGCATCTGGCGGGATTACTTCGATCTTAACGCCGACTACGCCGCTTACAGGGCGTCGGTAGACCCGGATGATATCTTCCTGACCGAGGCCGCGGAAGAAGGGAAGGGCATAAGGATCTTAAGGCAAGACCCCTGGGAGACCCTCATCACCTTCATTATCTCCCAGAGGAAGAACATTCCCGCCATAAAGGCCTGTGTCGAGGCCCTCTGCCGCCGCTTCGGAAAGCCTCTTGATGAAGAGGGCGTATTCGCCTTCCCCGAGCCGGAAGACCTTGCCTGCGCCGACGAGACCTGCCTTAAGGACTGCTCCCTGGGCTACAGGGTGCCCTACGTGAGCAAGGCGGCCCGCATGGTCTGCGATGGCGCGATAGACCTTAATGCCTTGAAAACTCTTGACGACGGGGCCCTGCTCGAGGCTCTTATGACGGTCCCAGGGGTGGGTCCCAAGGTCGGAAACTGCGTCTCCCTCTTCGCATACCACCGCATCGCGGCCTTTCCCATAGACGTTTGGATAGGGCGCATGCTTGAGCAGCATTACGGCGGTGTCTTCCCCCTTGAGCGCTACGAGGGCTACGCCGGCATAATGCAGCAGTATATCTTCTATCATGCCCTGATGAGCAAGAAGGTTTAGGGACCTTCTGCAGGGCAGAGGATAAGGACAGGGGATAATATGAAAAAGCGTTTATTAAGATATCTGGCGGCCTTTACCGCCGTGCTGCTTACCTTCCAGTCGGCGGCCTTTGCCGAGGACGCCTACGAAGAAGCGAAGGGTCTGACCGAGCTCAGGCACAGCAGGCTCGACATCGACGAAAGCCTTGCCCTTGAATCGGGCAGGTACTGGGACGAGGAGGGCAGCTGCTTTCTTGCTGAGAATTACTACGTCTACAGCCCCGGAGGGGAGATACAGCCTCTGGTGAGCTTCGGCAATGACGTTCTTGGAGCCGCGGCCTACGCAAAGGCCCTTGAGATCGAAAGGGAAGCCGGCCTCAACGTGCTGGGCGGTGCCAACGCCGACTATTTCAACATGTCCACGGGGGTCGTTCTGGGCCCTATAATAAAGGACGGCCTGGTCTGTTCCAGCGAGCATTCGAGCTTTGAAGAGATAGGATTTTTCGGGGACGGAAGCGCTAAGATGGGCCGCATGGGCCTCAACGTGGAGTTCACGGAACTGGTCACCGGCCAGGTCTATTCCCTCATGGCCTATAACAAGGATCTGGCAAGCAGGGGCGGCCTGGTCCTCTTCTCGT
>JAFRWQ010000202.1 GCA_017437925.1 Bacillota bacterium | reverse complement strand
CGCCCTCTTCTTCTGGTTCTTCTCGGAGACCCGTTACATGCTCAGGAGAAGAAAGAAAAACGGAGCCCTGTGCCTTATTCTTGCCTGTCTTTGCTTACTTTCGTGCTTTGCTCCAAAGGCGCTGGGGATCTCCGAAAGCTTCGTCCCCTGGTCTTACGGCAGGGCGCCGGTCAGCTTTTTGGACGTGGGGCAGGGGGACTGCGTCCACCTCAACTCGGGCAGCTTCGACCTGCTTGTGGACGGGGGAGGGAGCAGGTCTTACGACATCGCGGAGCGCACCCTTGTCCCGACGCTTCTTAAGCAGGGCATAAGGAGCGTCGATCTATGCGTGGTGACCCACCTGGACAGCGACCACAGCCTGGGCCTTGCGCAGCTTTCAAGGCGCATGAGGATAGGCTGCTTCGCCTTTTCCGCGGTATATGAGGGCGATCCGCGCCTTGACGACTTCGTTTCGGATAAGAAGATATTCATCGCGGCGGGGGACGAGCTGCTCCTCACCGATGAACTGAAGCTCAAGGTACTTGCCCCCGCGCAAGGCAGCGAAAAGTCCGGTGACGACAACGAAAACTGCCTGGTCCTCATGGCGGAATGCCGAGGAATAAAAGTATTGCTGACCGGCGACGCCGGCTTTGAGCGGGAGCAGGCGCTGCTTGCATCATACGAAAACGAAGAGCTTTCGGCAGACGTCATAAAAGCGGGACACCACGGCTCGGCCTCATCGACCGGCGAAGCCTTCCTTAAGGCGGTCTCGCCTTCGTTCTGCGTCATATCCTGCGGCAGGAACAATTCCTACGGCCACCCATCCCAACGCGTAATTGATTTGCTTGAGAAATCAAGTATAATATATGGCAGGACCGACGCCGACGGCGCCGTGATCCTGCGCGTGAAAAAAGACGGTAT
This sequence comes from Bacillota bacterium, assembly GCA_017437925.1. The sequence goes on along the minus strand of JAFRWQ010000202.1, from coordinate 9,580 downwards.
ATACGCGGAAAACGCCGCGAAGGACAGGAGATGGCGGGTTCGATGAAGCCGGCTCAGGCAGCCGAGCACCCCTTCAAGACCATAAGGAAGATCATGGCCTCGGCAGACGGCGGAGCCTGCCCCGGGGTGCTTTTGATGTACGGAAGCGAGGAATACCTGGTGAACTGGGCCTGTTCCTTCCTGAAAGAAAGCCTGGTGAACCCCATGACGGCGGCCCTCGACTGCATACGCCTTTCCGAAGATTCCGTCAGGGCTTCAGAGATCATCGCGGCCTGCGAGACCCTGCCCTTCATGTCGAAAAAGAAGCTGGTCATAGTCGACGCCGACCCCCTTTTCGCCTCTTCAAAGGATGAAGAGGGAGGTGAAGACAGCAAAAAGCTGGCCGAATACCTGCCCGATATCCCCCGGACCACCCTGCTGGCCCTGGTCTGTTCAAGACCCAACAAGACCAGGACCCTCTACAAAGCCGCTGCCAAAGCGGGGCTCGTCTTTGATTTCACCCCTCTGGACGGCGCGACCTTAAAGAGCTGGATGATGAAGCGCCTTTCTGCCGCGGGAAAGAAGGCGGACCCCGAGCTGCTGCTGCGCTTCGCGGGAGCCTGCGGCTACGGGGAAAAGGACGGGAATTACAGCCTCTACAACCTGGAAAACGACCTGAACAAGGTCATCGCCCTCTCGGCAGGCGATGAGATCACCAGGCAGGAGCTCTTCGCCATATACACTCCCCCGGCTCAGACCAACGTCTTCGCCATGCTGGATTCGGCCTTCTCGGGCAGCAAGGAGGCCGCTTACCGCATACTGGCCGATTCGGTGGACCTGCAGCAGGCTTCAAAGCAGGTGGGCGTCATGCTGGGCTTCATAGGCCTCATATGCTCCCAGCTCGAGATCATGGTCGAAGCCTCCGAAAGAAGGGCCGAGAGCCAGGATTTCGCCCTCATCGCCAAAGAGATGGGGACCAACGAATACCGACTTAAAAAGGCCCTGCAGACCGCGTCGAAAAAGAGCGTCCCTCAGCTCAGGGCTGCCCTCGACGCCGCCTATCAGATGGAAAAGGACATGAAGAACGGCCTGATGGATCCCCGCCTGAGCCTTGAACTCTTCATAGCGGGTCTTTAGCATGACAAACATCAAAAGCCTTACAAGAGAAGAGAGGAAAGCCCTGCTGAAGGAGCTGGGGCAGCCGGCCTACAGGGAAAAGCAGATCTTCAGGTGGATAAGCAGGGGAGCCCGAAGCTTTGACGAGATGAGCGACCTTCCCCTGAGCCTGAGAAAGGCCCTGGCGGAGAACTGCTCCTTTGAGAGCCTCGGCATAGCCGCGGTCCAAAGCTCCTCCGACGGGACCCGCAAATACCTTCTGAGCCTCGAGGACGGCAACTGCGTCGAAGCGGTCTTCATGCGCTACGAGTACGGCAACTCCCTCTGCGTCTCGACCCAGGTGGGCTGCGCCATGGGCTGCGCCTTCTGCGCCTCGACCCTGGGCGGAAAGCTGAGGAACCTCAAAGCCTGGGAGATGCTGGACGAGTACCTTGTCATATGCCGCGACACCCAAAGCCCCATAAACCATATAGTGCTCATGGGGATAGGGGAGCCCTTCGACAATTACGAAGAGGTCAGCGCTTTTCTTAAGGCCGTCCACGACCCGGACGGCGTCAACCTGAGCTACAGGAACATCACCGTTTCCACCTGCGGCATAGTCCCGAGGATCGAAGCCTTCGGCAGGGACTTCCCCCAGGTAAATCTCGCAATATCCCTCCACGCTTCCAGCCAGAGCGAAAGGGAGGCCATTATGCCCGTCGCCAAAGCCTACGGCCTGGACAGGCTCCTTGAAGCCTGCAGGGCCCACGGAAAGCTCACCGGCCGCAGGGTCACCTTCGAATATACCTTAATAGACGGAAAGAACGACAGCCTTGAGAGCGCCGAAGCCCTGGCAAAGCTCTTGAAAGGCATGCTCTGCCACGTCAACCTCATACCCCTCAACCCTGTTGCCGAGACAGGCCTTAAGAGTTCGGGCCGCGAAAGGGCGGAGCAGTTCCGCTCCTACCTTGAAGATCACGGAGTGCCCGCGACCGTAAGAAGGCGCCTCGGCGCCGATATAGACGCTGCCTGCGGGCAGCTGCGCAAGAACACTTCAACGGAGGTAAAACGATGAAGGAAAGACTCAAAGAAAGACTCAGGACCCTCACAAGCCTTATCGGAGTATCGGGTAGCGAGCACAACGTCATCGCCTACTGCAGAGACCAGCTCAAGCCCCTGGCCGACGAGGTCACCGTTCTGCCCTGCGGCGACGTGGTCGCAAGATTCGAGGGCAAAAACCCCGGACCCTCCATGATGATCGCGGCCCACGCCGATGAGATAGGCTTCCACATCCGCAGCATCAGCAAGGACGGCTTCATATACTTCGGCGTCTACGGCGGAGTCCAGCTCAAGACCGTCCTGGCCAGCAGAGTGCTCTTCGACGGAAAGAAGGGCGTGGTCAAGGGCGTAGTCGGCCTCACCCCCGGCCATATCACTCCCCCCGAAGACAGGGCCAAGGTACCTCCCATGGACAGCTGCTACATAGACGTAGGCGCGACCTCAGCCGAGGAAGTCTATGAGATGGGCCTTGAAGTGGGGACCACCGCAGTGGTCGAAAGCCCCCTCACCGAGCTCAACAGGCCCGGTCTCGTCACCGGACGCTGCATAGACGACAGAGCCGGCTGCGCCGCCCTGCTTGAACTGGCCGAAGAGATCAAGGCCGGAAACATAGTCTTTGACGGCACGATCTTCATCACCATCACCGTGCAGGAGGAGACCGGCCTTCTGGGCGCCATCCACGCCTCCGAGTTCGCAAAGCCCGACTGCTTCCTGGCCGTCGATACAGCTCCCTGCGGCGGGACTCCCGACGTTCCCGAAAGGCTGCTTCCCACCAAAATGGGCGGCGGACCCATCATCACCATAGGAGACAACACCAGCCCCGTGGCCAAGATCTTCCCCAACAGGGGCATGGTCAGCTTCGCCAAGAAGTACGCCGCGGAGCACGCCATACCCCTTCAGAGGGTGCCCTCTCCCGGAGCCGGAAACAACGACGCCGGCGCGGTCAACTACGTCGGAAGCCACTGCCCGGCCATAGCCCTTGTCATGCCCAGGCGCTACTCCCACTCCGCCTCCGAGGTCATGGATCTCAACGACCTGGTAAACGAGTACCGCATGCTCGAGGGCTTCATAAAGAACAACGGCAAGATAAGCTTCGATTTCTTCGCGGAGCGTCCCGAACTGGCCTGAGCCCTGCAGGCCGTAAGCGATACGAAGATGGGCGGCGGGGGCGTAAAGCTCCCGCCGTTTTCTTTTCGGGACGGTCGTTTTTATTGGGAAAGTCCTCTTGTGCAGAACGCCTTAAGAGGGTATAATGACTGTAACTAAGAAAGAGCAGAAACTGCCGCGGGGCAGCTGCGAAAGAAGGGAGGCGGTTCCTTTGGTTAAGTTACTGGTCGGCCACAAGGGCAGCGGAAAGACCAAGATGATGGTCGACATGGCCAACTCCAGCCTGGACAAGGTTAACGGAAGCGTTGTATTTATAAACAAAAATCACAGATTGATGTACGATCTCAAGTATCGTATCAGAGTGGTCTGCATGGAAGAGTATGAGCAGATCACCAACATCGACGAGTATATCGGTTTTATTTTAGGCATAATCAGCCAGGACCACGACATAGAGATGGTCTTCATAGACAGTATACTCAAGCATGCCGACGTCTCTGTGAGCAATCTTGAGAATTTCTTCGAAAGACTGTCGGCTATCTCCTCCACCTACGGGCCTGATTTCATCATAAGCGTCAGCGCCGACAGAGAAGAGCTGGGAGATTATATCAACAAGTACGAGATACTGAACTGAGTATCCGTCAGCGATGCCGAAAACAAAAAGGCTTCCCTTTATGAGAAGCCTTTTTTCTTTTGCTTTTAATCGTCTTCGCCTTTTTTCAGGGCTTTGACCAGCTCTTTCGCCCTGGCCACGTCGTCCCTGTCGGCCAGGCCTCCGTAACGGGCCCTTATGTAGAGCTCCCTCAGCTCTTTTCCGGTCTCAAGGTCGAAGTAGGCGGTCGATATGTTCAGCACGTTTTCGCTGGTCATGTGCTTTTCGAGGGGGAGGCTCTTCTTTTTATACTCCTTGAGGAAGCTTCTGTACTGGGCCCTGAGCTTTTCTATGAGGCCCTCGTTTTCCCTGCCGCTCTTTTCCTCTTTTCTTCCTATGAAGGTCCTGGTCTCCCTTTCGCCGGTGTCCTTAGGCCTCTTTCTCGTGAGCATGCCCTGCATGTACCTGAAGAACTTCCAGCCCACCCAGAGGGCAAATCCCACGACTATTGCCGTCGCTATGAACCTCAGCAGGGGATGGGCGCTGGGATCGTACTCGGTCTCCAGTATCTCCTCGGCCGATTCGCCGTATATGGTCTGGTAGTCAGGCACCTCGGCCCCTTCGACGTGCAGGAGCCTCAGGAAAAAGGCCGCGATCTGCGCCAGTATATAGAACAGGTAGACTATTATGTGGGTAAAGAAGAGGAGGATGGGAACGATCACCTTGAGGTAGAACGAGCCTACGGCGGAGCCCACCGCGGAGCGGAAGGCTTTGGAGCTCACCGCGGCGCTTACGATCACCAGGACGGCGGCGGTCCCGGCGTTTACCAGCTGGTAAACGGGCGAGGAGTACACGTCTATGTCGTGGCGCATCGAGCGGGTCAGCATCACGCAGGCGCAGAGCGAGATGATGGCGCAGGGGACGCTGATCGCGGCAAAGGCTTCGAAGCCCCTGGTCAGCACGATCATGAGGGAGAGGCCGGCCAAAACTTTAAGATACAGGGACAGCAGGTCGGCTGAGGAGGCCCAGCTGGGGTAGTAGGTCTTGTCTTTGGCGCTCATGACCAGGTAGGCCGTCGGGGGCAGCATGATGAGGGCAAAGGCAAGGCAGAGGCCGGGCAGGGCGAAGACCAGTCCGCAGAGGGCGAGGGGGACGAAGCGGAGCGGGCCCTTTTCCTCAAGCAGGAAGGACAGGGTAAAGGCCAGGGTCTGTATGGCCATGGCGGCCATGATCATGGAGGGATCGGCCCCGTATTTCACTGCGAAGAAGCCTGCGACGCTGTAGTAGAAGGCCAGGTCGGCCATTATCTTGAGTATTATGAGGGGAAGCATCAGATCTCACCTCCCGCGTTCATGGAGAGCAATTGAAGGCCCGCTCTTTGGGCCTGCCTTCTGGCTTCCGCAGTCTGGCCGGATTCGTCGCCCGCCGTGATGAAGATGATGCCGTAGCTTCCGCTGCTCCTCTTGACGGCGTCCGACAGCAGGGCCCTGCAGGTCTTGGCGCTGAGGTAGCAGGAGCGGCCCAGGCCTTCCAGGATGTAGCCCAGATGGGTCCTTCCCAGGCCTTCTCCCACGAATTTGAAGCTCTTGACGCTTCCGGTGCTGACGGCGTTGGTAACGAAGGAATAGTTCATCTTGCGGTCTTCAAGCTCCTCGCAGACGTATCTTGCGAGGGAAAATGCCTTTTCCATGCGGTCTTCGGCCCCGTCGCCCGCAGTCTCCACATTGAGCACCACGGTGACAGAGCTTTCGAGGGTGTGGTCCATCTCCTTCACCATAAGCTGGCCCGACTGGGCGCTGCGGGTCCAGGAGATCTGCTTCATGGCCTCTCTTCCGGTGTATTCCCTGTAGCCTATGGTGAGGACCGGGTCCTCGAAGATGAAGCGGCTCACCGAAAGGTCGCCGGGGAATCCGCCCGAGACCTGAAGAGCCTCCTGCCTTTCGGTCTTTTTGGGCAGGCAGACTATCTCCACGAAGTCGTCATAGCGGGTGGAGGATTCGCTGAGGCCTATGAAATCGCCGCAGGCTATGTTCATGCCGTTGGTGAAATAGCGGCCTCTCTTTTCTATGACCGCGGGGATGTCGATGGTGAGCCTCTGCCTGGGCAGCAGCCAGCTGGTCATGACCAGCTCCCAGCCTCCCGAGGACGCCCTGTTGAGAACGCCCTTGCGCAGCCTGGGGAAGGTGATGCCTTCGGGGATGTAGATGCGCAGCTTGAGGTAGGGGAAAAAGCGCCAGCTCCTGTTGGTCAGTTCTACGGACATAGTGAACTCCTGACCGGGCTCGGTGATGTTGACGCTGGAGCTCATGGCGGCGTCAAGGCCTCTCAGGTCGCCCCGCCTTGAGTTCTGCTGGATCAGTATCGCTATTAAGATAAAGAATATGACAAAAGCTATCATCTAGAGGGTCTCCAGGGGAACCTGGACTTTTCCGATGACTCTTAAGAGGAATTCTCTAGCCTGGTCGTTGGCGCCGCTGCCGGAGCTGAGCCTGTGGCAGAGTATGAAGGGGGCCAGGTACTGGACGTCTTCGGGTATCACGTATTCTCTGCCCTTGATGGCGGCGTAGGCCTGGCAGCCCCTGTAGAGGGCCTGGGCTCCTCGGGTGGATATGCCGGTGACGAAGCTGCTCTCGTTTCTGGTGCCCTGGATGATGTCCATGATGTAGCCCAGCACCGGCTCGGGGACTCTCACCTGCTGCCAGGCGCTCCTCACGAACTCGGTCTCTTCTGCGCTGACCACCTGCTCAAGGTCGTCGGGCCTGCCCTCGTTCATGGGGCGGGCGAGGACAGCCATCTCCTGGCTCCTCTTCATGTAGCCCAGGGAAAGGCGCATGAAGAAGCGGTCGATCTGGGCTTCGGGCAGGGGGAAGGTGCCGTAGGATTCCAGGGGGTTCTGGCTGGCCATGACCAGGAAGGGCTCCTCAAGCCTTGTGGTCACGCCGTCGACGGTGATCTGGCGCTCCTCCATGGCCTCAAGAAGGTTGGACTGGGTCCTGGGGGTGGCCCTGTTGATCTCGTCGGCCAGTACTATGTTTGAGAAGAGGGGACCCGGCCTGAACTGGAACTCGCCCAGCTTCTGGTTGTAGAAGTTGATGCCCGTGAGGTCCGAGGGCAGAAGGTCGGGGGTGAACTGTATGCGCTTGAAGTTGCCGCCCACGCTCTTGGCGAAGGAGCGCAGCAGCATGGTCTTGCCGGTGCCCGGCACGTCCTCGAGAAGCACGTGGCCCGAGCACATGAAGCACACCAGCACCAGTTCTATAACGTTTTCCTTTCCCACTATGACCTTTGAGCAGTTCTCAACGAGCCTGTCTCTGTAATCCTTTATCCTTTCAAGATCCTGCATTTCGATTCGGGCGCCGGGCCCTTCCGTCCTTTCCATGTATTGTTTATGCTTATGCTGAGCGTATCGACACAAAAGTACCCCACATTTTACCACAAAGCCGCCGCAAAGAAAACGGGAAAATATGGAGATAAAATGAAGAAATCCCGCCTTCCGCAAAGAATATGCGGTGTTTCCGGTTGCGTGGAGCGTGAAAAAGTGTAATATTAACATGAAGGATCATAGGCATGACGCGGGGCGTTCAGCGGAATGCATCCGCCCGGTCCGCGAAAGCGCTTTGTCCCGGATGTCAGAAGGATGTGAAAACGTGGTTAAAAAGTGGGGAACAGTGGTTTTGGCTTTGCTTGCGATCGTGGTTCTGGGCATATTGGGCGCCCGCATGCTCCTCGCGGGCAGAAACGGCGGCTCCGAAGCTCCCGCGGGGACCGAGGCCGTCAGGCGCCTTCACGTGGAAAACTGCAGGCTGACCGATGAAAACGGCAAGGCTGTGCAGCTGACCGGCATGAGCAGCCACGGCCTTTTGTGGTTCCCCGAATACACCAATGCCAACGCCTTGAAGACCCTGAAGGAATACGGCGCCAACGTTTTCCGCGTCGCGGTCTACTCCGACGACGAAGGAGGGGGCTACGTGCAGCAGAAGGAGGAGTCCTTAAGGCTGACGCACATGGCGATAGAGAACGCCGTAAGCCAGGACATGTACGTCATAGTCGACTGGCATGTGCTCACCGACGGCGATCCCCTGAAGAACCTGGAAAGCGCTCTTGAGTTCTTCGGCGAGATCACATCCCGCTACGGAGACTGTCCGAACATCATCTACGAGATATGCAACGAGCCCCACGATGTTTCCTGGTCCGACATACGCTCATACGCCGAGGCCGTGATACCCGCCATAAGAAGCAATGCTCCCGGATCGGTCATACTTGTGGGGACTCCGCAGTACAGCTACGCGGTCGAAAGCGTGATCGAAGACCCGCTGGACTTCGGCAATATAATGTACAGCTTCCATTTCTACGCCGGGCAGCACGACGAGTACTACAACGAGGCTTTTGACAGCTGCAAAAAGAACAACATACCGGTGTTCGTCTCCGAGTGGGGCATCAATTACGGCGTAAACGGGAAGCCGGCTCTCTCCAAAGCCGAGACCTTCGTCAAGGTGCTTAACCGCAGGGGGATAAGCTGGGTCGCCTGGTCGCTGTGCAACAAGAACGAGATATTCTCAGCCATCGACCCCGCCTGCGGCAAGCTAAGCGGCTGGGATAAGGAAGACCTGACCGAGTCGGGCAGGCTCTTCTTCGGCGCTTTCAATCATTGATGCATGCCGGCCTGCCGTACGTCAGGAAGCGCCGGCCTGCGAAAAGATAAAGTCAAAACTGCCGAAAGGAAATACCACCTTTGAAACGGAAAGTCAAAGTCAATAAAAACCAGAAGCTCATCATCATCACCTCGTTTTTCCTGCTGATATACGCGGTCTGGAGGCTGGGCTGGACCATACCGGCGACCGACAGGGGTATTTTCCCGGTGATCTGCTGGGTCATACTGACTGTGGTCGAGTTCGTCGGTCTGCTTGAGCTCGCGGTCTTCATATACGAGTACATAAAAAAGGAAGAAGTCAGCCTGCCAAAGGCGAACAAGGCTTCATTCCCCGACGTCGACGTCTTCATCTTCACCATAAACGAGCCCGAAGAGCTGCTGGCGAGGACGGTCTTCGCCTGCAAGAAGATGAAGTACCCCGACAGGAACAGGATACACGTCTATCTCTGCGACGACGGCGGCAGGGAGTCCATGCGCGAGCTGGCCGATCACATGAAGATCAACTATCTGGCAAGAAAGGACCACTCCGACGCCAAGGCCGGCAATTTCAACCACGCGCTTATCAAATCAAAGTCCCCCCTGATCGCCATCTTCGACGCCGACATGATGCCCAAGGCTGATTTTCTCATGAAGACCGTGCCGTTCTTCGCGGCGATCAGGAAGGTCGGCTTCGTCCAGACCCCCCAGCATTTCTACAGGAAGGACATCTTCCAGCGCTCCGCGCCCGGAAGGGACCTCCCCCACAACGAGCAGGACTACTTCTACCAGGTCATTCAGGAGACCAAGAACTCGTCCAACAGCGTGATACTGGCCGGCTCCAACACCCTGCTCAGGCGCTCCGCCATAGAGGATATCGGAGGCCTGGTCACCGGCACCCTGACCGAGGACTTCTCCACCGGCATAGAGCTGCAGAAGAAGGGCTACGTCGGCATCTCCATCAAGGACGTGCTGGCCGACGGCCTTCCCCCCATGGATTTCGGCTCCCTCGTCAAGCAGAGGCGCAGGTGGGCCAAGGGCTGCATACAGTCGGGTAAGAAGACCAAATATCTCAAAAGCAAGACCCTGAGCGTAAGGCAGAAGATGAACTATTTCGCCTCGAT
>JAFRWQ010000201.1 GCA_017437925.1 Bacillota bacterium | reverse complement strand
GCCGGCATACACAGGTACATCGAATCGCTCCCCCGTGGCTACGACACCGTCCTCACCGACGATTCCAACATGTCGGTGGGCCAGAGGCAGCTGATGACCATAGCCAGGGCCATGATAGAGAACGCCCCCTTCCTCATACTGGACGAGGCGACCTCGTCGGTCGATACCAGGACCGAGCAGCAGGTGCAGGAGGCCATGGACAGGCTGACCGCCGGCAGGACCTCGTTTACCATAGCCCACAGGCTCTCGACCATAAGGGACGCCGATGTGATCATAGTCATGAAGGACGGCGACATAGTCGAGACGGGAAGCCACAGCGAGCTGCTCGAAGCCGGGGGATTTTACGCGGAGCTTTGGAACTCCCAGTTCAACGAAGGCGCAGCGATATAGGGGAGGGCGGCGCTTCGATAAGGCTGCCTCGAAAGCGCAGACATCGATGCGGCTGAGCTATATTGTAAATCGATAACAAATTATTAAAAGAAATATTGTAGAGAAAATATAATAAAACCTTGACTGTGCATCGCCTTTCCTTTATACTCTTTTCAAATGCGATGAAAGTATTATGCGTGTCCGAAAGCCGCCTTCAGAGAGCTGCCGTCTGGTGCGAGGCAGCGGGGCCCGGGCAAGGCAGTCTCGTACCGGAGCAGAGCTTCCCAAAGTGCAGGCGAGTAAGAAGCTACGGGAGATCCCGTCACAGATCGGGGGCTTGACTGAGCCCCGCTGAGAGGTCCCTTCCCGGGGCAATTCGGGTGGTACCGTGGTCTTTTGCAGATCATCCCGTAGAAACGCGCGTTTCTGCGGGATTTTTATATTCCGCCGGCAAAGGAGAAAAGCATGAAAAACATCTTCGTATCGGATCTGAGCCTGACAAAGCTTGAAGAGGAAAGGGGCAGGAGCCTTCTGTTCAGGGAGAAGACGGCGGTCTGCGCTTTTTTGGACAGCATAGGGGCGGACGCCATCGAGCTTCCCGCAATAAAAAAGGCCAGGGAGGACAGCATAGTCTACAGGACCATTGCCGGATCGGTAAAAAGGGCCGCCTTAAGCATAGAGTGCGGCATGAAAGAAGGGGAGATCGCCGCGGCCCGGGACTGCGTTAAGGAAGCGGCAAGGCCCGTCCTTCGCGTCTCTCTTCCGGTCTCGACGGCCGGCATGGAGTATTCCTTCCGCATGAAGGCTCCCGCCATGCTGAAAAAGATAGAAGAGCTTTGCTTTGAAGCCCGAAAGCTCTGCCCGTCGGTGGAATTTGAGGCAAAGGACGCCACGGGGGCCGAGAGGGATTTCCTCATTGAAGCCCTTAAAGCGGCCGAGGCCGCCGGGGCTTCGGCAGTCTCCGTAAGCGATGATGAGGGCCGGTCCTTCCCCTGGGAGCTGGCCGAACTTGCCGCCGAGATAAAGGCAGCCGTCGAGGTTCCCCTTTACGTGAAATGTTCGGGAGCTTTAGGCATGGCTCCCGCCTGCGCCGCCGCAGTGATCGGGGCGGGGGCGGACGGCCTCAAGTGCGCCGTCGGCGGAGGGAGTTGCCTTGACACCTGCGCCTTGAGCGACCTGATGAGGGACAGGGGAAATGACCTGGGAGCGGCCTGCGGCCTGGACGCGACCCGCATCCACAGGGACTGCGGCGAGCTTATGAAAAAGCTCTCCGGAGAGGTCTACGCCCCGTCGACGGCAGCCAAAGAGCACAGGGCGGGGGAGATCATGCTGGGAAGCTCCTGCACCCTTCCCCAGCTCTCGGAAGCCGCCATATCGCTGGGCTACGAGCTTTCTGACGAGGACTGCGGCAGGGTATACGACGAGGTCTTAAGGCTTCTTGAGCGCAAGGCTTTCATCGGCGGAAGGGAGCTTGAGGCCGTGATCGCGGCCTACGCGATGCAGGTCCCCTCCACCTATCACCTCAAGAGCTACGTCATAAGCGCGGGCAACATGACCGGCGCCATGGCCAGCATCTCCCTGGTGAAAAACGGCGAGGAGATCAGCGCCGTGGCCCGGGGGGACGGCCCCATAGACGCGGCTTTCTTCGCCATAGAGCAGGCCGTGGGCTACAGGTACGAGCTGGACGATTTTCAGATCCAGGCCGTGACCGAGGGCAAGGATTCTCTGGGCTCGACCCTTATCAGGCTTCGTAGCGGAGGCCGGCTCTTTTCGGGCAACGGCCTTTCCACCGACATAGTCGGGGCCAGCATCAGGGCCTACATCAACGCCCTGAACAAGATAATCTACGAAGAGGGCAGGAAGGCGTGATCTGAATGAAGCTTTGTTTTTCGACGAAAAATGTGAAGAGCGACTCCTTCGCCGCCTGCTGCAGGACGGCCTACGAGTACGGTTTTTCGGGTTTTGAGGTCTTCGACCCCCTGACGGACAGGGCCTCCTTTGAGGACAGCATATTCAGAAGCGAGAACACTTCGGACGGCAGAAGAAAGCTGCGCAACAGGGGGCTTGAGATCCCGGCCCTGCGCTGCCCCTATCCCCTGAACAGCGAAGAAATAAGCGCCGATACGTTGGTAAGCCTTGTCGAGCTGGCCAGAAGGACCGGGACCCGATACGTGCTGCTGCGCCTCGAAAACAGCGCCGAGCCCGAAAGCCTTAAAGAAAAGCTTGCTCCCGCGATAGATCTTGCGGTGAGGGCAAAGACCGGGATACTCCTTGAGACCTCGGGCCCGCTGGCGGTGACCTCAAGGCTTGTCGGGATCATAAAATACTTCGGGACCAGCGTCCTGGGCGCAGCCTGGAACATCAGGGAGACCTTTTTCAGCGCCAAGGAGACCCCCGAAGAGACCATACAGTCTCTGGGAGCCTACATCAGGTACGTGCGCCTGGGCGACCGCCTGGACGGCAAAGACGTTCTAATAGGCGAGGGGGGCCTTCCCGTGGACGAGTTCATAGAGGCCCTGGAGTCCCTCAATTACGAGGGCTTCGTATGCTGCGCCTGGAACAGCGAGACCTCCGACGCCGACATAGTGCTGACCCACTTCGCGGGCTTTATGGCGAGGCGCTCGGGCGGCCCTTCCGAAAGAGAGCTGCAGTACAACCGCAGCCGCACGGGGACCTTCCCCTGGAAGAAGTACGAGATACTGGACATGACCTTCCCCAGGCTTCTCGACGCTCTGGCCGAGATCTATCCGGACCAGTACGCCTTCAAGTACACCACCCTGGAGTACACCAGGACCTATGCCCAATTCAGAGAGGACGTTGACGCCATGGCGGCGGGCCTCATCGCTCTGGGGGTCGAGCCTGGAAGCCACGTGGCCATCTGGGCGACCAACGTGCCGGCCTGGTTCATAACCTTCTGGGCCGCGACCCGCATAGGCGCTGTGCTTGTCACCGTCAACTCCGAGTACCGCAGCCACGAAATAGAGTATCTGCTCAGGCAGTCCGACACACACACCCTGGTCATGATAGAGGGCTACAAGGGCATAAGCTACAGGGAGATCATAGAGGAGCTCTGCCCCGAGCTCAAAGACCTTAAAGAAGGCGAAGCCCTGTATTCGGCGTCCCTTCCTTTCCTTAGAAACGTCGTCACCTGCGGCTTTGAGACGAAGGGAGGCGTCAGCTGGGACGCCATGCTTGAAAGGGGCAGGGCGGTGCCCGGAGAAGAGGTGAGGCGCAGGGCGTCCATGGTAAGGCCCTCCGACGTCTGCAACATGCAGT